>DATHNU010000765.1:0-4814 GCA_035485695.1 Reyranella sp.
GCTTCTGGGCCTGCCGCCGCGCGCCTTCGTGGTGTTCGGCCTCTGTGTCGGCACCGCCGACCCCAAGGCCAAGAACGAGGTGAAGCCCCGCCTGCCGCAATCCATCGTGCTTCACCACGACTGCTACGACCCGGCGCCCGAAACCCGGGATCGCCCGGCCTACGACGCCGAAATGAGCAAATTCTCCGCCCGCCACGAACTGCAGGCCGCGACCTGGACCCAGCGGGTGCTGAACCGCATGGGCCCGCTGAAATCGATGAACGGCCGCGAGAGGATGCGCGCGTCGTTGGCCAGGCTCGGCTTCGAGATCCGCTAAAGCGGCCTTGGCCTCACGCCAAAGGGGCCATCGCGCGCACCGCTCGCGCCTCGCAACTGCGGCCAAAGCGTGTCCGGCCAAAAGTATTGTCCGGAGCCCCTTGATTGGCCGGAACCCCTTGGCTGCTCGGCACGTTATTCAACCAGCGGCCGGCTTGCCCCGGATGAGGAGGGCAGCGCGGCCGCATTTTTTTCCAAAAAGGATGTTCGCATGAAAAACTTTCTCCAGTTCACTCCCTTGGCGCGTTCGTTCGCCATCGCATCCCTGACGGGTGCCGCCTTGCTCGCCGGCTCACTCGGCCCGGTCGCGGCGCAGACCCCCGACAGCAAGACTCCGCCGGCCGCCGCGGCGGCCACCAGCAACAAGCCCGAGACCGTCGAGCAGCGCATCACGCAGCTCAAGACGGCGCTCAAGATCACGCCCGACCAGGACGCCAAGTGGACCGCCGTCGCCCAGTCGATGCGCGACAACGCCAGCGCCATGGAAAAGCTGGTCGCCACCAAGCGTGCGATTGCGCCGGAGAAGATGACGGCGGTCGACGATCTGAAGACCTATCAGGAATTCACCGAGGTTCGCCTCGACGGGCTGAAGCACCTGAACTCGACCTTCAAGTCGCTCTACGACTCGATGTCGGCCGAGCAGAAGAAGAACGCCGACATGGTGTTCGAGAAGTACGGCCCCTCGAAGCCCGCGACTGCGGGCTAGGAGGTCCATCATGACAAGCAGAAAACCCCTGGGGCTGGCCGCCGGCATCGTGCTGGGCACGCTCTCCCTCGCAGCCGTCACCGTGCCCGCGAATGCGGCGTGGTGGGGCAACGGTCAGTACCAGCAGGACAACCGCTGGAACAACAACAACAATAACAACCAGAACAACCGGTACTACGGCTATCACTACCGCGATCCGCCGGTTGTCTACTCGACGCCCTACAACTACGGCTACACGCCGCCGCCGGTGGTCTACGACAACACCCCGGGCTTCACGATTCGCATCCAGTAAGCCATTCAAAAAACGGCAACGGCGGGCCGCAATGCCCGCCGTTTTTTGTGCTTATTTGGCAGTCCCTTCAAGTCCTTGATCATGCGGGTAAATCACGCGCGCCGGGCAACTGTGTCCAAAGCTTGTTCCATGCCATCGGGAACACAGTTTTTGCTGGAACCGTTTCCGCGGCCCTGGCGTTCCCTCGCTTAGCGGCCGGCCCTCGACAGCCCGGGGCAGCGTAGCCGCTTCTTTGGAAGAGGAAGCAACGCAATGACAAACCTGTTCACTCCGCTGGCGCGTTCGGTCGCCATCGCGTCTCTGACCGGCGCCGCCCTGATGATCGGCTCGTTTGGCCCGGCATCTGCGCAAACCCCGCCCGCCAACAAGCCGCCGGCAGCAGCCGCTGCCACCAGCAGCAAGCCCGAAACCGTCGAGCAGCGCATCACCCAGCTCAAGACGGCGCTCAAGATCACGCCTGATCAGGAGAGCAAGTGGAACTCGGTCGCCCAGGCGATGCGGGACAACGCAGCCTCCATGGAGAAGCTGGTGGCCAGCAAGCGGGCCATTGCTCCGGCCAGCATGACGGCGGTCGACGATCTGAAGACCTATCAGGAGTTCACCCAGGCTCGCCTGGATGGCCTGAAGAACCTGACCTCGTCGTTCAAGTCGCTCTACGATTCGATGCCGGCCGACCAGAAGAAGAACGCCGACCAGGTGTTCCGCAGCTACGGCCCGACCAACTCCGCCTCACAGGGCTAACGCCCCACAAGGCCAATCAGGAGGTCAATCATGACTAGCAGAAAGCGTATCGGACTGGCGGCCAGCCTCGTGCTGGGCACGCTGGCCTTCGCCGCGGTCGCGGCTCCCGCCAGCGCTGCTTGGTGGGGCAACGGCCAGTGGCACGAGGACAATCGCTGGCACAACAACAACAGCTACTACTACGGCTACCACTATCGCGAGCCGCCGGTAGTCTACGCGACGCCGTACAATTACGGCTATGTCGCCCCGCCGGTGGTCTACGACAACACGCCGGGTTTCTCGATCAACATCCGGCCGTAAGGCAGACGAAACGGTGGGCAGCAATGCCCACCGTTTTTCATTGCGCTGTTCACGGCCCATCGTGACGACTATCATGGGGAAGCCATGGACAGGCGCACACTCCTGATCGGCGCGAGCGCACTTGCCGGCTCGGTTGCGTCCCCCGCCGTCCTCTCCCAGGACAGGTACCCGTCCGGGCCCCTCAAGCTCGTCATTCCGTTCCCGCCAGGCGGCCCGACGGACATGCTGGGCCGGCGCTATGGCGAGAGGCTCTCGGCGGTCCTCGGCCAGCCGGTCGTCATCGACAACAAGGCCGGCGCCGGCGGTATCCTGGGCGCCGATCTCGTCGCCAAGTCCAGGCCCGACGGCTACACCCTGCTGCTGGGCTCGTCCTCCACGCAGGTCACCGGTCCCCTCCTGATGCCGGATCCGCCCTACCATCCGGTCAAGGACTTCACGCTGTTCATCATCGGCTTCGTGCCCTTGGTGATCTCCTGCAATCCGGGGCTGCCGGCCCGCACGCTGCCCGAGTTCGTGGCGCTTCTGAAGGCCAACCCCGACAAGTATCGCTGCGGCTCCTCGGGCATGGGCAGCATCGGCCACTTGGGCAGCGAGTTCTTCAAGCTCAAGGCCGGCAACCTCATCTCGCTGCACGTGCCCTACAAAGGCAACAGTGCCGCCGTGCAGGCCGCGCTGTCGGGCGAGGTCGACTGGCTGCTCGACACGATCGGCACGACGTTGGGCCACTACAACGCGGGCAAGCTCCGCTATCTCGCAGTCTGCGCCCAGAAGCGCACGATTATCGTTCCGGAGCTGCCGACCACCGTCGAGAGCGGCCTGCCCGACGTACTGGTCTCGACGGTCAATCCGGTCGCCCTGCCCGCGGGGGCGCCAGCTGACGTCGTGAAAACGATCGCCGACGCCACTCACCGGATCATGGCCGACGAGACGCTGCAGGCCGATCTGCGCTCCCTGGCGATCGAGCCGATCGCTGACGCCGACCCGGTGAAATCCGCCGCCTACTTCAGTGCCGAGAGGGAACGCTGGGCGCCCATCATCAAGGCAAGCGGCGCGAAGATGGAATGAGAGCCTTCTCGTAGAACACCGACCATTTGGAATCGGGATAGTCGAGCACCGGGCCACAGCGTGTGAAGCCAGCACGTTCGTAGACCGTCCAGGCCGCGGGATGGCGATCACCGGTCTCCAGCACCAGTCGCGTCAGGCCTCCTTCCCGCGCCCGTGCCTCGATTTGTTCGACGATCATGGCGCCGATCCTGCAGCCGCGATGCGACGGCCGCGTATACATGCGCTTGACCTCGCCGATGCCGCCGTCGTGGCGTTTGAGCGCACCGCAGGCCACTGCCTCACCGTCGTCGCGGGCGATGAAGACCGTGGTGTCGGATTCGGCCATCTGCTCGACTGTCAGATGGAAGACGAACTCGGGCGGCGTGAGCTCGAGCAGGGTGGCGTTGAGCTCGGCCACCAGGACGCGGACGTCGTCCTGCAACGGCGTTTCGACGGCGATGGACAGTTTCATCGTCAGGCGCCGTGCGGCACCAGCACTTGCCGCACCGTGGCCACGTCCTGCAGGCGGTCGAAGCCCTCGTTCAGCTGATCGAAGCCGATGCGCTGGCTCATCATGCGGTCGACCGGCAGCTTGCCCTGCTGGTAGAGGGCGATGAAGCGCGGGATGTCGCGCACCGGCACGCAGCTCCCCATATAGCTGCCCTTGATGGTCTTTTCCTCGCTGACCAGCCCACTCTGCTTGAACGAGAAGTCGGCGGTGATCGGCGACAGACCCGCCGTCACCGTTGTGCCGCCCCAGCGCGTCACCAGATAGGCCGTCTCCATGGCTTTTATGGTGCCGGCGAGGTCGAAGGCATAATCGACGCCGCCATTGGTGAGATCGCGCACCTGCGTCACGTGGTCGGCGTCCCTGGCGTTCACCGTGTCGGTGGCGCCGAGCTGGCGGGCGAGGCCCAATTTGTCATCGGACAGGTCGATCGCGACGATCCGCCCTGCGCCGGCCAGCACTGCGCCCATGAGGCCGCTCAAGCCGACGCCGCCGAGGCCCACAATGGCCACCGAGCAGCCGGGCTGGATCTGCGCGGTGTTGATCACGGCGCCGACGCCGGTCACCACGGCGCAGCCGAACAGCGCCGCCACGTCGAGCGGCAGGGTGGGATCGATGACCACCACCGAGCCGCGATCGACGACGGCGTATTCGGCGTAGCAGGAGACGCCGGAATGATGGTTCACCGGCTTGCCGTCGAGGTGCAGCCGGTGGTGGCCCGACAGGAGCTGGCCGGCGGCGCGCGGCGAGATGGAGCGCTCGCAGATATAGGGCCTGCCCTCGAGGCAGCGCCGGCAGCGGCCGCAGCTCACATTGAAGGTGAAGCAGACATGGTCACCCTTCTTGACGTCGTGCACGCCCGAGCCGACCTCGACGATCTCGCCCGCACCCTCGTGGCCCAGCACGAT
>DATHNU010000766.1:0-10039 GCA_035485695.1 Reyranella sp.
GCCGCGGAAATCCGCGAGCGCATGAGCGGCAACATCTGCCGCTGCTCGGCCTATCCCAACATCGTCGCGGCCATCATGGAAGCCCAGCAAGGGAGCGCGGGATGAGGTCCTTCACCTACGAACGCGCCAGCGACGTCGCGGCCGCGACCCAGGCGGCCAGCCAGCCCGGCGCGTCCTTCATCGCCGGCGGCACCAACCTGCTCGACCTCATGAAGGTCGATGTCGAGCGGCCGAGGCATCTCGTCGACGTTTCGCGACTGCCCTTGCGCGACGTCATCGACACCCCCGATGGCGGGCTGCGCATCGGCGCCCTGGTGAGCAACGCCGACCTCGCGGCCGATTCCCGGGTCCGCCAGCGCTATCCCGTCCTGTCGCAGGCCTTGCTCAACGGTGCCTCCGCACAGCTGCGCAACCAGGCGACCACGGCCGGCAATCTTATGCAGCGCACGCGCTGCCCCTACTTCTATGACGTCGCCATGCCCTGCAACAAACGCCAGCCGGGCAGTGGCTGCTCCGCGCTGCGCGGCTACAACCGCATGCATGCCATCCTGGGCGCCAGCGAGGCCTGCATCGCCGTCCATCCCTCGGACATGGCCGTCGCCATGACCGCCCTGCATGCCGAGGTCGAGATCCACACGCCGTCCGACGTCACGCGCAAAGTGCCGATCGCCGAGCTGCATCGCCTGCCCGGCCAGATGCCGGAGCGCGACACCACCCTGGCGCCGGGCGAGCTTTTGACCGCGGTGATCCTGCCCCCGCCGCCGAGCGGCCGGCAGATCTACCGCAAGGTGCGCGATCGCGCGTCCTTTGCCTTCGCCCTGGTCTCGCTGGCCGCCATCCTCGAGGTCGAGGGCGGCAAGGTGAAGAACGCGCGGCTGGCGATGGGCGGCGTCGCCCACAAGCCGTGGACGCCCAGCGACGCCGAGCGCGCGCTGGTGGGCGCGGCCTCGGAGGCGCGCAGCTTCGACGCGGCCGGCCACGCGGCGGTCAAGGACGCGGCCGGGCATCCGCACAACGAGTTCAAGATCGCGCTGGCCCAGCGTCTGGTGGCGCGCACGCTCAGCGACCTCGCGGCGGGAGGCTGAAAGATGGCGCAGATCATCGGACAAGCCCTCGATCGCATCGACGGTCCCGCCAAGGCGACCGGTGCGGCGCCCTATGCCGGCGACGTCAAGGCCGACCGCATGGCCTTCGGCGTCATCGTCACGGCCACCATCGGCTGCGGCCGCATTACCGGGATCAATACCGACATGGCGCGCCAGATGCCGGGCGTGCTGCTGGTCATGACGCACCAGAACGCGCCGCACCAGGCGCCCTTCCAGCCCAAGGGCCAGGATCGCCACGCCCGGCCCAAGCCGCAGCTCACCAGCGACAAGGTGCAGTATTTCGGCCAGCCGGTGGCGCTGGTGGTGGCCGAGACGGCAGAAGGCGCGCGCGCCGCCGCCGACAAGGTGATCGTCGCCTACGAGCGCACGGCCGGCGCCTTCGCGCTCGACTCGGCCAGCCGCGATGCCTACGACCCCAAGAAGACCAACACCGGCACGCCCTCCGACAGCAGGGTCGGCGCCTTCGACAGCGCCTTCGAGGTGGCCCCGGTGCGGGTCGATGCCATCTACAAGACGCCCCATCAGAGCCACGCGATGATGGAGCCGCACGGCAGCCTGGCCTCCTGGCAGGACGGCAAGCTCACGATCCGCGCGTCGCTACAGCTCGTCGAGAGCGCCCACAAGTCGATCGCCAGCACGCTCATGCTTTCGCCCGATAAGGTCGAGGTGATCTCCGAATATGTCGGCGGCGGCTTCGGCGGCAAGCTGCCGGTCAATGCCGATTCCATCCTGGCGGCGCTCGCCTCGAGCGAGCTCGCCCGGCCGGTGCGGATCGTGCTGACCCGCCAGCAGATGTTTTATGTCACGACCCATCGCCCGGCCTCGATCCAGCGCGTGCGCCTGGGCGCGGAGCGCGACGGCACGCTCACCGCCATCGCCCACCAGTCGTTCGCGCAGAGCGCACGGGCCGACGAATATGCCGAGCCCATCGTCAACTCGACGCGCTCGCTCTACGCCGCGCCCAACCGGTTCACCAGCCAGCGCATCGCGGCGCTCGATCTGCCGGTGGCCGATGCCATGCGCGCGCCCGGCGAAGCGATCGGGCTTCTGGCGCTCGAGCAGGCGATGGACGAGCTGGCGACACGATTGAACATGGATCCGATCGAGCTGCGCATCAGGAACGAACCCAAGGAAGATCCGGAAAAGAACGTGCCGTTCTCGACCCGCGCCCTGGTGCCCTGCCTGCAGGAGGGCGCGCGGCGCTTCGGCTGGGAGAGGCGCCAGGCGCGGCCGCAAAGTGTGCGCGACGGGCAGTGGCTGGTCGGCCTGGGCGTGGCCGCCGCCATCCGCGGCAACATCCTGCGACCGGCCGAGGCCAGGGTGACGATGCAGAGCGCCCGCAACGCCGTGGTCGAGATGGACATGACCGACATAGGCACCGGCTCCTACACCATCTTCGCCCAGATCGCGGCCGAGGGGCTCGACCTGCCGGTCGAGAATATCGAGGTGCGCCTGGGCCACAGCTCCTATCCCATCACACCGGGCTCGGGCGGCTCGTTCGGCGCCTCGAGCTGCGGTGCGGCGCTGCACGACGCCTGCCGCAAGCTGAAGGCGCGTCTCGACGCCGGCGACGGCCCGCAGGGCCTATCGGCGACCGGCCAGGTGAAGCCGGGCGATGAATACAAGAAGTATGCGCAGTTCGCCTACGGCGCGCATTTCGCCGAGGTCGCCGTCGAGGAGACCACGGGCGAGGTGCGGCTGCGCCGCATGCTGGGCGTGTTCGCCGCGGGCCGCATCCTGAACGCCAAGACCGCGCGCTCGCAGCTGATCGGCGGCATGCTGTGGGGCGTGAGCTCGGCGCTCTACGAGGACGCCGTCGTCGATCCCCGCTTCGGCAACTTCGTCACCCAGGATCTCGCCAACTACCACGTGCCGGTCCATGCCGACATCGGCGAGGTCGACGCCGTGATGCTGGACGAGTTCGACGCCCACGCCAACGTGCTGGGCTCCAAGGGCGTGGGCGAGCTCGGCATCTGCGGCGCCGGCGCCGCGGTCGCCAATGCCGTCTACAACGCCTGCGGCGCCCGCGTGCGCGACTATCCGATCACGCTGGACAAGATCCTGCCGGAGCTGATGCGCCGCGAGGGATAGCTTCCTGGGAGCGCACCACTCCAACGACCTCATCCTGAGGAGGCCGCGCAGCGGCCGTCTCGAAGGATGGGCCACGGACGAAATCGTGGAAAAGCCGGTTCGAGCACCTGCTCTGTTCCCGCCCTTCGAGACGCGGCCCTGCGGGCCGCTCCTCAGGGTGAGGTTCGTATGTAGCTAGCGCCCATGAGCGCGCCGCCCGGTGGCCCTCTTTTCAAGCGGAGCGCGGACCTCCAGGTCCGCTCATGAGCATGATGCGGACCTGGAGGTCCGCGCTCCAAAACGCCCCGGCAACTAAAACCCCGTCGGTCCCACCGCGCCAACCCACCGGCTGACCTTCGAAGGATCCTTCTCGTCCATGTAGAAGAAGTGCGTCATTGTCGGCCGCACCGACGCCACGCTCGGATCGTCGAATTTCATCGACACCTTGCCGTGAAACACCTTCAGCAACGGACTGTCGAGATACTCGACGACGTCATGGTGCGCGGTAAGGCCCTTGTCGATGAAGTCGCGCAGGTTCCGGCGAATCGCCTCGCGGCCATGCCAGTCGGCGACGCCGAGATTGCACACGGCGTTCTCGGCGAAGCAGTCGAAGCCCTTGCCGAAGGTCTTGTCGTCGATTTCCTGCCACATCGCCAACAGCCACGCCGGTGGTTCTGTCCTGGTAAATGTGATCGTGGTCATGCCGTTCTCCTGGATGTAACACTGGCCTCTATCTGGGGAGGCAGGCCTTGGCGGGAGCGCCAATAACCCCTCGTTTCCCGCCAAGTGTGCCCGACCCTCATCGAGGCTCAGTCGCCACCCACGACCGGCACATCGATGCCGAGTCGCGCCGCCACACGCCGCGCCGTCTGCTCGCGCTGCGCCGTGATGCCCCGCACGGCGTCGCGCGCCTGGTCGAGGATCGCGGCCGGCGCGGTCTCGGGCGTGCCGCTGTCGAAAGGCGGCTCCGGCGCATACACCATGTAAAGCTGGATCGCCTGGGCCGCCTCATCGCCGCGCAGCTCGGCGGCGAGCCGCAGGGCGCCATCGATCCCGGCCGTGACACCGGCGGCAAAGACCCAGTTCCCGTCGACGACCACCCGTTGGTTGACCGGGATCGCGCCGAAGAACGGCAACAGGTGGAACGACGCCCAGTGCGTCGTCGCCCGGCGGCCCTTGAGCAGGCCGGCCGCGCCGCACAGCAGCGCGCCCGTGCACACCGAGAAAACGCTGCGCGCGCCGGTCGCCTGACGCCGGATCCAGCCGAGCACCTCGGCGTCCTCCATCAGGGCCTCCTGGCCGAAGCCGCCCGGCACGTGAAGGACATCGAGCGCCGGCGCCTCGGCCAGGGTCGCATCCGGCGTCAGCCGTAATCCCTTGAGATCGCGAACCGTCTCCGCCGTCTTGCCGTACACGCGATAGGTCGAGTTCGGGAGGCGCGACAGGACCTCGAACGGTCCCGTGAGGTCGATCTGGTCCACTCCCTCGAACAGCAGCGAGCCGATCTGCAGGTGGGTGTCGTGCGGGATCATGGGCGTCTCCGGGCCAGGTCTGACAATGGACAGCGCGACCTTACCCGCGCACGCTTTGGCGGAAATGCCAATGTCCCCTCGTTTCCCGCCAAATGCGGTCCGCGTCATCGAGGTGCTCGCCTTCCCGTCGGTGCAGCTGCTCGATGTCGCGGGCCCAATCCAGGTCTTCGCCTCGGCCAACGATCATGTCGTCGCGGCGGGCGGGACGCCGCCCTATGCCATCCGAGTCGTGGCGCGCGGCGGCCAGGGCGTTACAGCATCGGCCGGGCTCGAGCTCGCAACGAATGCGCTCCCGCGCATCGGCGCGGCTTTGGATACGCTGATGGTCGCCGGCGGCCCGGGCGTGGAAGCGGCGGCCGCGGACCCGAAGCTGGTCGATTGGCTGCGCAAGCGTGCGGCGCGGGCCCGGCGCGTCGCCTCGGTCTGCACCGGCGCGTTCCTGCTCGCTGCGTCCGGTGTGCTGGACGGCCGACCGGCGGCGACCCATTGGTCGGTCTGCGCCGAGCTTGCCCGACGCTTCCCCGCGGTCAGGGTCGAGGCCGATCCGATCTTCGTGCGCGACGGCCCGGTCTGGACCTCGGCCGGGGTGACCGCCGGCATCGACCTGGCGCTGGCGCTCGTCGAACAGGACCTCGGCCGCACCGTGGCGCTGGCCGTGGCGCGCTACCTTGTCGTCTTCCTCAAGCGTCCAGGGGGCCAGGCGCAGTTCAGCGCCGCCCTCTCCCTGCAGGCAGCCGAGGACCGGTTCGGCACGCTGCACGACTGGATCAACGGCCATCTCGCCGACGACCTGTCGCTTCCGGTCCTCGCCCGCCGGGCCGCGATGAGCGAGCGCAGCTTCAGCCGCCACTATGCCGAGGCGACCGGCCTGACCCCGGTTCGCGCCGTCGAGCGGCTCCGGGTGGAAGCCGCGCGCCGCCTGCTGTCGGAGTCGCGCCTGCCGGTCAAGCGGATCTCCCGCCGTTGCGGCTTCGGTTCGGAGGAAACGATGCGGCGCAGCTTCCTGCGCCTGCTGGCGGCAACGCCGCAGGACTACCGTGCGCGGTTCAGCTCCTGAGTCCGTGACCTTTACTGACGCCGCTCACTTCCCGATGCAGAAGTCGCGGAAGATGACGTCCAAAAGCTCGTCGATGCGCACCGTGCCGGTGATGCGGCCGAGCGCCCGCAGCGCCAGCCGAAGATCTTCAGCCGCGAGCGCGATCTCCGGCGCAACAAGCGCACGGCCAAGCGACTCCTGGCACTCGACGAGCGCCTCGCGATGGCGCGCGCGGGTGAGCGGCGGCGCTGCGGCCGCGCCGTTCTGCATCAGCGTCGCGACCGACCGCTCCAGCCGCTTCAGCAGTGCCGGCAGGCCCGTCTCCGAAATCGCCGAGATCGGCACGACACCAGCCGCCTTGACCGGCGCGAGATCGACCTTGTTGACCACGACGACGTCGGTTGCCGGATCCCATCGTTCGGTCGCCTGGGTCAGCGCCTGCATGTCGCTCTTCCACTTGCCCACGGCATCGAGCACCAGCACCCGCAGGTCGGCCGACGCGGCGCGCGCCCGCGCGCGGCGCACGCCCTCCTGCTCGATGGCGTCGCCGGAGAGGCGCAGGCCCGCGGTATCGGCCAGCACCACCGGCCAGCCGCCGAGATCGATGTGGACTTCGATGACGTCGCGCGTGGTCCCGGCGATCTCCGAGACGATGGCCGCCTCGCGCCGCGCCAGAAGATTGAGCAGCGAGGACTTGCCGGCGTTGGGCGGCCCGATGATGGCGATCGAGAGACCTCCGCGCAGGCGCTCGCCGCGGCGGTCGTCGAGATGGGCCGCGATCTCGGCCTTGAGCTGCGTGATGCCGGCGCGCACCTGGTCGGCGATGCCGGTTGGCAGGTCCTCATCGGGAAAATCGATCGCCGCCTCGAGATGAGCCAGGGTGCGCAAGCCAAGGGTGCGCCAATCCTCGTAGAGGCGATGCAGCGCGCCGTCCATCTGCTGCAGTGCCAGCTTGCGTTGCTGGTCGGTTTCGGCGGCGACCAGGTCGGCGACCGCCTCGGCCTGGGTGAGGTCGAGCTTGCCGTGCTCGAAGGCGCGCCGGGTGAACTCGCCGGGCTCGGCCAGCCGGCAGAAGCGCAGCTTGGCGATCGCCGCCAGCGCGCCCTCGACCACGGCCCGCCCGCCATGCAGGTGCAGCTCGGCCATGGTCTCGCCGGTCTCGGTGTGGGGCGCCTCGAACCACACGACCAGCCCGCGATCGATCGCCTCGCCGCTTTTCGGATCGAGGACGGTGCGCAGCGCCATGCGCCGCGGCTCCGGCAGCGCCGGATCGCGCGCCGAATGGCCGCGCTCGAAAGCGCGCGGCTCGGTGAGGAAGATCAGCGCCTCGGCCGCCCGCGGGCCGCTCACGCGGATCACCGAGATCGCCCCGGGATGCGCCCGCGACGGAGTCGGCGTGGCCAGCGCGTAGATGGTTGAAGCTTCGGTCATCTCTCCCATCGTCTTGACCGAACCGGCATTGCCTACGATCGTTTTTGGCCGGCCGGTGGACGTGTGGCCGGCGTCGGCGTCGCGCCGGGTATCGGCCGCGCCATCACCTTGTCGGCGATCTTGTCGTACAGCGCCTCGGGGATCAGCCGGCGCTCGACCAGCTCGGTCTTGGCCCTGAACGGCCGCGCCCGGATGATGGCGTCGGCCCGCACCTCGCCGATGCCGTCGAGGCTCATCAGGTCGTCGCGGCTGGCGCTGTTGAGGTCGATCAGGCTGGAGGCCGGCGCCGCCGCGCGCGACTGGGCAAGAGCGGCGGGTGCGCCAAGCGCGAGCAGGAGTCCGATCAGCAGGACGAGACGTTTCATTTGTCTGTCACGTTACACCCGCCCACGACATCTTCCCACGCCATCAGCGGCCGCTCTGCGAACGGTACCTGCCAGGCGCTGAAGTTCGTGCGGTCGATCAGTACCGCGGGAATCATGATCTGCGACGGCACGGGCTCGCCGCCGAGATGGCGCAGGGCGGCGCGGGCGGCGATGGCCGCGATGTTGAAGGCGCTGAAGTCGATACTGGCCAGCATCGTGCCCTGCTCGATGCGCTCGATGGCGCCGGGCAGTCCGTTGATGCCCACCACCCGGGCGCGACGCCCAGCCTCGGCCAGCGCATCCAGCGCGCCGAAGGCCATGAGGTCGTTGCCGGTCCACACGCCGTCGATGTGAGGATGCTCGGCCAGCAGCCGCGCCATCGCGAGCCGCGCCGGCTGTTCCTGGAAGGAGCCGGTGCCGGAGCCCAGCACGCGGATCGCCGGCTGCTCATCGAGGGCCCGGCGCAAGCCCACGGTACGGTCGCGGGCCGTCGGCGCGCCCGGCGAGCCCTCGATCACCACGATGTCGCCCTTGCTCCCCAGGCCGTCGATCAGCGCGCGCGCCGCGGTGTAGCCCACCGCCACGTCGTCCGAGCCGACGAAGCTCACGAACCGGCCCGCCATGCGATTGACGCAGTTGACCACGGGAATGCCGGCCGCCTCGAACCGCCGCACATCCTCGACCAAGGCCGCATCGTCGGTGGGGACGAACACTACGGCGTCCGGCCGGTTGGCGAGGGCCTCGCCGACCAGCACCTTCTGCTGGCTGACGTCATCGGGCGTCTCGGGCACATAGTGCATGGTGCGAGCACCGGCCTCAGCCGCCACCCGATCGGCGGCCAGGCGCGCCGCTGCATAGGCCGGATTGACCCGGTTCTTGGTGAAGACGGCGAGCGTGGCGGGACCGGCCATGTTTCCTCATCCTGGTTCCACCGACTCTCGCGGAACGAGGTCGGCATCCTGTGTCTTTCATGCGCTCGCGGACCGCGCGCTTCCAGCGCGCCTGCCGGCACGTCCCCTGGCGGCGTGCCGGGCACTATGCCGGTTCGCCGGAACGGCATTTTTCGGGCGGTATGGCGCCCGAAAATTCGATGGATTGGTCTAAACGCTTAATAGTGTTACTTGACATTATCCAAAGTGACACTTATGTATGCTCCGTTCCCAAGGAGCATCGCCCATGATTGGCCCCGGACGTTCCTGGCTCCGTAGGACGGAGGGCAGCGCCACGCAAATCAGCAATTTGCGCCGCCCGCGCCGGATCACGGCTGCCTTCCAGCAGCGATTCAGCACCGCGCAAAAACGATCGGCGGAAATACCGAAAATACCGGAAACCTCCCCAACAAACCTTCAGAACCTCTTTTAGACAACGATATCAAGGAGTTGAAGCGTAACGGCTCAGCCCCCGGCGTCTGCCGGAAACCTGGCGGAAACCGGCGGAAATTGGCGGAAACCCCTGCAGAAACCGTTCACGAGCGCCGAAGGCTTTATGGATACCCCCGACCGGTGACCAGGGTTTCGGCATCCATGGTTTCGCATTGTCCTCAAACTTCGGAAAACCTCGCAAACCCCGCTCCCCGGACGGCGCCGGGCCTGCGGATGGGTAGCGGAATGTGCGGGAAGTGCGGAAACGAGGTCCGGGTACTTTAGCACCCCCATCCCCTGTAGTATCTCGCCCCCAATGGCCAAGCCCTACGACCAGATTCACGACCGCCGCGCCATCGTGCGTCGCCGCGCGCTCGAGGAGGCCTTGGCCAAGCTGGTCGAGGACCTGCCGACGGGCGGCGAGCCGCCGCGCCCGGCCGTGCTGGCGCTGCTGCGCGACGCGCTGGCCCAGGGCCGGGCGGAGATCCGCCGCCGCTTCGAGGAGCCGGGGCCGCTGCGCAACAACGGCGACATGGTGCTGGCCTCGACCTCGTTCCTGATGGACCAGCTCATCCGCGTGATCTTCGACTTCGCCGACCAGCGCATCTATGCCGCCGCCAATCCCAGCGCAGCCGAGCGCCTGAGCGTCGTCGCCACCGGCGGCTACGGCCGCGGCGAGCTGGCGCCGCTTTCCGACATCGATCTCTTGTTCCTGCGCCCCTACAAGCAGACGCCGCGCGGCGAGCAGATCGTCGAGTTCATGCTCTACCTGCTGTGGGACATGGGGCTGAAGGTGGGCCATGCCACCCGCACCGTCGACGAAAGCCTGCGCTACGCCGACCGCGACCAGACCATCCGCACCGCGCTTCTCGAAGCGCGCTACGTGTGGGGCGACCGCGAGCTGTTCGACCAGCTGATCAAGGGCTTCACCCAGAAATTCCTGACCGGTGACGGGCGCGACTTCGTCGAGGCCAAGCTCGCCGAGCGCGACCAGCGTCACCAGCGCATGGGCGATTCACGCTACGTGGTCGAGCCCAACGTCAAGGAGGGCAAGGGCGGCCTGCGCGACCTGCACCTGCTGTTCTGGATCGCCGAATATCTCTATCGCGTGCACGAGCCGCGCGAGCTGGTGGCCAAG
>DATHNU010000767.1:0-2267 GCA_035485695.1 Reyranella sp.
GAGTGCGGCTGATGCCGACGAACACGTAGTAGCCCATGGCCACGGCCAGCAGGCTGAACAGCACGAAGCGCGGGTCGTTCATCGACAGCGTGGGCGCATTGGCCGGATGGGTGACGAAATGCAGGATCGCCACGCTGATCATGCCGGCCGAGACGACCGCCATGCTGATGTTGTGCAACGATCCATAGCGCGCCTCGACGGGCTTGGCGGCGGCCACCCCGCGGC
Source organism: Reyranella sp. (assembly GCA_035485695.1). Classification (GTDB taxonomy): domain Bacteria; phylum Pseudomonadota; class Alphaproteobacteria; order Reyranellales; family Reyranellaceae; genus Reyranella. The sequence goes on from DATHNU010000767.1 coordinate 226, forward strand.
CTCAGCCGCACTGCGCGCGATGGCGCAGCAGATGGTCGGCCAGCACGCACGCCACCATCGCCTCGGCGACCGGCGTGGCGCGCAGGCCGACGCAGGGATCGTGGCGTCCCTTGGTGCGTAGTTCGACCTCGTTGCCGAAACGGTCGATGCTGCGCACCGGCGAAAGGATCGAGCTGGTGGGCTTGACGGCCAGCCGGCAGACGACGTCCTGGCCGGTCGAGATGCCGCCCAAGATGCCGCCGGCGTGATTGCTCAGGAAGGCCGGCTGGCCATCCGTCATGCGCATTTCGTCGGCATTTTCCTCGCCGCTCATGGCGGCGGTGGCGAAGCCGTCGCCGATCTCCACGCCCTTCACGGCATTGATGCTCATCAGGGCCTTGGCGAGATCGGCGTCGAGCTTGTCGTAGACCGGATCGCCCAACCCGACGGCGATCCCCGAGGCCACCACCTCGATCACCGCGCCGCACGAGCTGCCGCGCTTGCGCACGTCGTCGAGATAGCCTTCCCAGCCCTGGGCGGCCTGGCGGTCGGGGCACCAGAAGGGGTTGTCGGCGGTGGCCGCCCAGTCCCATTTGGCGCGGTCGATCTTCTGGCTGCCGAGCTGCACCACGGCGCCGCGGATCCTGACGCCCTCGCCCAGGATCTTGCGGGCGATGGCGCCCGCTGCGACCCGCACGGCGGTCTCGCGCGCCGACTGCCGGCCGCCGCCGCGATAGTCGCGCACGCCGTATTTCTTGAAATAGGTGTAATCGGCGTGGGAGGGCCGGAACTTGTCCTTGATCTCCGAATAGTCGCGCGAGCGCTGGTCGACATTGTCGATGTGCAGCGCGATCGGCGTGCCGGTGGTGACGCCTTCGAACACGCCGGACAGTATTTTTACCGTGTCGGGCTCCTGGCGCTGGGTGACGAAGCGCGACTGGCCGGGCCGGCGCTTTTCCATCCACACCTGGATGTCGGCCTCGCTGAGCGGGATGCGCGGCGGCGTGCCGTCGACCACGCAGCCGATCGCCGGGCCGTGGCTTTCGCCCCAGCTGGTGAACCGGAAGAGCGTGCCGAAACTGCTGCCGGCCATGGCTGCCGGCCTCCGCCCTACTCGCCCTCGAAATTGCCGAGCAGTTCGGCGATCTGCTTGGCCGACGAGGTTTTGATCATGCCGACGACGTGGTAGCCGCCGTCGACATGCATGATCTCACCGGTCATGCCGGTGCCGAGGTCCGACAGCAGGTAGAGAGCGGCGTTGCCGACTTCCTCCTGCGTGATGTTGCGCTTGAGCGGCGAGTTGAGCTCGTTCCACTTCAGGATATAGCGCCCGTCATTGATGCCGGCGAAGGCCAGCGTCTTGATCGGCCCGGCGGAGATGGCGTTGACCCGGATCTTCTGCTCGCCGAGGTCGGCCGCCAGATAGCGCACGCTGGCCTCGAGGGCGGCCTTGGCCACGCCCATGACGTTGTAGTGCGGGATGACCCGCTCGGCGCCGTAGTATGTAAGGGTGAGGATGCTGCCGCCATTCTTCATCAGCGGCACGGCGCGCTGCGCCACCGCCGTCAGAGAATAGCAGCTCACGTTCATGGTGAGTTGAAAGTTCTCGGACGAGGTGTCGAGATAGCGACCTCGCAGCTCGTCCTTGTTGGAAAAGGCGATGGCATGGACCAGGAAATCGATGCCGCCCCATTTCTTCTCGATCTCGGCGAAGGTGGCGTCGATGCTTGCCGCATTGGTGACGTCGCAGGGCTCGATGATCTCGGCGCCGATCGAGTTGGCCAGCGGCCGGACGCGCTTTTCCAGGGCCTCGCCCTGGAAGGTGAAGGCCACCTTTGCCCCTTGCTCGTGGCAGGCCTTGGCGATCCCCCAGGCGATCGAGCGCTCGTTGGCGACGCCCATGACGAGGCCCTTTTTTCCGGCCATCATTTGTGCAGCAGCGATCATGGGTCGTTCTTAGCGGGGTAAGCCTATTGGGACAAGATGCCGGTGGTCTCGCCGCCCACAGCCCCTCATATTGTGGTCATGATTCGGGAAAAGTCCGATCCGCTGGCGCTTTTCGG
>DATHNU010000768.1:0-4265 GCA_035485695.1 Reyranella sp.
GGTCGAGCGCCGGCGGCGTCCCTACCTGATCCTGAACGCCGCGGACATGGTGGAGGGAACGCCGTTCCCGTTCACGCAATACACCATGGATCTGCTGTGCAGCGATCTCACCAAGGTGAAGCTCTCGACCGCCGTCGCCGCCTCGGCCGCCTTCCCGGTGGCCCTCTCGCCGATCACCCTCAAGAACTACCGGCCGTGCGACGCCATCGCCAAGCCGGTCTGGCTCAGGGCGGCGCAGCAGACGAGCTGGTACCTCGACCCGCCGCGCGTGGCGTGGCAGCGCACGGCCTCGGCCTACGCCGACGGGCAGAAGAAATTCGTCCATCTGCTGGACGGCGGCATTGCCGATAATCTCGGCGTCAGCGAGCCCTATCGCCTGCTGACCAGCGACGATGTCCCGGTGTCGCTCAAGCAGGATATCGCCGCGGGCAAGATCAGGAAGATTGTCTTTGTCATGATCAACGCCCGTTCATTTTCAGGGTCCGGCCTCGACAACAGCCAGGCGACGCCGGGAGCGCTCGCCATGCTGATGGCGTCGATGGACTCGTCGATCGACCGCGCGACGTTCAGCACCTCCGAACGGATTCGCGACCTGCTGATCGAACGCTTCCGCGGCATGGCCGACGACATCGACCGCGAGGCCAGGAAGCCGGGGCCGATGCGCGACAAGCTGCGCGAGATCGGCGCCAACTTCAGGACGGTCGCCAACAACACGCAATTCCTCGCCGTCGATTTCGACGCCATCGGCGATCAGCGCTGCCGTGCGGCGTTTCACAGCATCGGGACGAGCTGGGCGCTGCCGGGCAATCAGCTCGACGGCCTGAACGTGATGGGCGAGGCCCTGCTGGCGCAAAACCCCGACTTTCCCAAGGTCCTGCAGGCGGTCAACGCACGGCCCGGGCCGCCCTTCGCGACGGTCGAACAGGCCTGCACCGTCCTCAAACCCGGCGGCTGATCGCAGATTCTGCTGCGTCGGCTATTAGCCCTTGAGGCGCTGGCCGCCGTTCCTGAAGTCCTTGAGGATCTCGGGCCGGAAGGCGAGTCCATGGCCCGGCCGCTCGGGCGGGCTCATCGTGCCGTCCTTCGAGGGCAGCACCGGCTCGATCCACAGATCGTCGTTCCAGTCCATGTATTCGAGGTAGCTGGCGTTGGGGATCGCGGCCAGCACGTGGACCATGGTTTCGTGGAAGAGGTGGGGCGCGAGACGGATGCCCCATGGCTCGGCCGCGGCGGCGATCTTGCGCAGCTCGCTGTAGCCGCCGCGCATCGGGTCGGGCTGCAGGATGGGCACGCACGGCGTCTCGAAGAACGGCCGCAGATCGTTGCGCGTGAAGTGGCTCTCGCCGCCCACGATGCGCGTCTTGAGCGCGGCGGCGATGCGACGGTAGCCCGCGAAATCCTCGGCCACGACCGGCTCCTCGAGCCAGTAGGGATCGAATTCGTCGATGCGGTGGCCGGCCTGGATGGCGGTGTCGGCATCCCAGCCCATGTTGACGTCGATCATGATTTCTATGCCGCCGCCCATCGCCTCGCGCATCGCCTTGACGTTCTGCACGTCCTCGCGCCACGGCCTGATGTGCGCCACCTGCATCTTGATGGCTTTCAGTCCCTGGGCCGCGAACTCCTTGGCGCGGGCGATCATGCCGTCGCGCCCCAGGCCGCGGAAACAGCCGGATCCGTAGGCCGGAATCTCGGTGCGGGCGGCCCCCCACAGGCGAAACAGCGGCAGGCCGGCACGCTTGCCTAAAATATCCCACAGCGCCATGTCGACGGCGCTCTGGGCGAACACGGTCACGCCCATGCGGCCCAGCCAGAAGTTGCTCCTGTAGAGCGTCTGCCAGATCGCCTCGATCTCGGTGGCGTCGCGGCCGATCACGTGTGGTGCGATCAGCTCCTTCATGCAGGCGTCGAGCGTGTGCAGCCCGCCGCGCAGCGGCATCAGGTAGCTCATGCCTAAAAGGCCGCCCTGGGTCTCGATCTCCAGCACATAGATGTCGCGGAACGGTGCCGACAGGATGCCGGCCGCCGGCGGCTTGCCGCGCCACGGCACCTGCAACAGGGTGGAGCGCAGCTCGACGATGGTCGTGGGCGTGGTCATGAGGCTATCTCCCAGTCGCGACTGTCACCCCGAGCACAGCGAGGGGCCTTTAGGCCACCGGAAAGGTCCCTCGCTGCGCTCGGGATGACACCGGGACCCATGTCAGGCATTTGTGAGTTCTGTACTATGATGCGGCCGTCATGACTTCGTCCAACCGCGTCTATCTCTTCGACACCACCCTGCGAGACGGCGCGCAGACCCAGGGCGTGGATTTCACCGTGGCCGACAAGGCCGCGATCGCGCGCGAGCTCGATCTGCTGGGCATCGACTACATCGAGGGCGGCTGGCCCGGCGCCAATCCGACGGACGACCGCTTCTTCGCCGATCCACCGGAATTCCGGAACGCCAAGTTTGTGGCCTTCGGCATGACGCGCCGCGCTGGCCGCAGTGCGGCGAACGATCCAGGACTCGCCGCCATTTTGCAGACCAAGGCGCGCAATGTCTGCATGGTCGGCAAGACCTGGGATTTCCATGTCGACGTGGCGCTCGAGCTCGACCGCACCGAATACCTGGAAATGATCCGCGACTCGCTCAGCTATGCGAAGGGCCGCATGGATGAGGTGATGTTCGACGCCGAGCACTTCTTCGACGGCTACAAGGCCAATCCCGACTATGCGATGGCTTGCCTTGCCGCGGCGGAGAAGGGCGGCGCACGCTGGCTGGTGCTGTGCGACACCAACGGCGGGAGCCTGCCGCACGAGATCGAACGCATCGTCGGCGAAGTGACCAAAAAAATTCCCGGCGATCGCCTCGGCATCCACACCCACAACGACACCGAGAATGCCGTCGCCAACACCCTTGCCGCCGTGCGCGCCGGCGCGCGGCAGGTGCAGGGCACGATCAACGGGCTGGGTGAGCGCTGCGGCAACGCCAACATGATCGCGCTCATTCCCAATCTCGTCCTGAAGATGGGCTTCGACACCGGCCTGAAGGACGGCGCGCTGCAGCGGCTGACGCATCTGTCGCGCCTGCTCGACGATCGGCTGAACGTCGTGCCCAATCGCAGCGCGGCTTATGTCGGCAGCCGCGCCTTTGCCCACAAAGGCGGGCTGCACGTCTCTGCAGTCGAGAAGGATCCGAAGACCTACGAGCATATCGACCCGGAGCTGGTGGGTAACCAACGCACGATAGTGGTCAGCGATCAGGCCGGCCGCTCCAACATCATGGCGCGCTTCCGCCAGATCGGCCTCGAAGTCGATCCCAAGGATCCGGGCGTCGCGCGTCTGCTGGAGATCGTCAAGGAGCGCGAGTCCGAGGGCTACGCTTATGACGGCGCCGACGCCTCCTTCGAACTTTTGGCACGCCATGAACTGCACACCGTGCCCGACTACTTCGCCTTGCAAAGTTTTCGCGTGCTCGCTGAACGGCGAGTCAATGCACGCGGCCAGCTGATCGCCCTGTCCGAAGCCACCGTGAAGCTCGATGTCGCCGGCCGGCGGGCGATGGAGGTGGGCGAGGGCAACGGTCCGGTGAACGCTCTCGATGCTGCACTGCGAAAGGCGCTGATCCCTGTCTATCCCGAGCTCGCGGACATGCGTTTGGTGGACTTCAAGGTCCGTATCCTCGACTCCGCCGGCGGTACCGCTGCGACGACCAGGGTCATGATCGAGAGTGCAGATGCGAAGGGCAGACGGTGGTCGACCATCGGGGTTTCCCCCAACATCGTCGATGCTTCCTACAACGCCCTGTACGACGCGCTGACCTACAAGCTGTTTCGCGACGGAGCCAAGCCGGCACAACCCGGTTAGCTGCTATGTCCGCCTCCTAGTTGACGGTCGAGGCCGCCCAGACGACCATATATAGCGTGGACGGCGAGATTCCGATTGCGACGACACAGCCGCCGATTGCGGTGGCTGCAACGCGTCGCCCGCGGCGGGGCGGGCGCATGCTGTGGCGCACCATCATGTGGTCGCTGCCGCTGGTCGCTATCGCCGTCGCCCTGTTCGCCTGGCTGAGCGCCGGCCGCTTCGTCGGCACCGACAACGCCTATGTGAAGGGCGACCGGGTCTATATCGCCACCGAGCTCAGCGGTCCCATCGTCGAGGTGGCCGTGACCGAGAACCAGAGCGTGTCGCGCGGCCAGCTCCTGTTCCGGCTCGACGACCAGCCCTATCGCACGGCGCTGGCCAAGATCGAGGCGGAGATCGAGATCCAGCGCGCCGAGATC
>DATHNU010000769.1:0-2288 GCA_035485695.1 Reyranella sp.
CGGCATCGTCAGCCAAGTCGATGTCACGGAGAACCAGCATGTCGAGGCTGGCCAGGTCCTCTACCGCCTCGATGACCTCCCGTTTCGGCTGGCCCTGCAACGCGCCGATGCACAGCTCGGTATGGTCCGGAACGCCTTGGACGCGCTGAAAGCGAACTACCGGGATATGCAGGCGCAGATCAAGCTGGGGCAAAACGACGTCGAGTATTTCGGCACCGAATCCGGCCGTCAGCAGAATCTTCTCAGTGCGCATATTGCGTCCCAGTCGACCTACGACACGGCGCACCGAAACCTGCGGAACGCCCAGCAGAAGCTTGCCTCTCTCAATCAGCAGCTCGCCGCGATCGCCGCCAACCTCAACGGCGATCCCGATGGCCCCGTCGAGCAAAACCCACGGTATCTCGATGCTCTGGCACAGCGCGACGAGGCGGCGCGGCAGCTCGCCCACACCATCGTCAAGGCGCCGTTTGCCGGCATCGTGACGAATGTGCCTTCGATCGCGCCCGGCAAATATCTCCAGGCCTCGACGACCGCCTTCTACCTGGTCGCCACGGATCACGTCTGGGTCGATGCCAACCCCAAGGAGACGGAGTTGACGAACGTGCGCGCGGGTCAGCCGGCCGCCGTGTCGGTGGATACTTATCCGGACAGGCAATGGACCGGCACCGTCGAGAGCATCAGTCCGGCGGCGGCCCAGGAGTTCTCACTGCTGCCGGCGCAGAATACCAGCGGCAACTGGGTGAAGGTCGTGCAGCGCATCCCGATGCGCGTGCGCGTCGACACGAGCGACAGGAGCCTGCCGCCGCTGCGCGCCGGGATGAGCGTCGAGGTCGATGTCGACACCGGTCACGCCAGGGGCTTGCCGCACTTCCTGGCCGCGTTGCTCGGTCACGCCCCATCGGGGTCGTGATGGCGGCGGAGCGCGCGCCAGCCGGAGGCAACCGGGCGGCGATCACCGTCTGCGTGATCCTCGCCACCCTCATGCAGGCGCTCGACACGACCATCGCCAACGTGGCGCTGCCCTACATGCAGGGTAGCGTCTCGGCCAGTCAGGACCAGATCGCCTGGGTGCTGACCTCGTACATCGTCGCCGCCGCGATCATGACGCCGCCGACCGGCTACCTCGCCGGACGGTTCGGGCTCAAGCGGCTCTTCCTCTTCTCCGTCGCCGGCTTCACCGTCGCCTCGATGCTGTGCGGCATGGCGCAGTCGCTGGTCCAGATCGTGCTGTTCCGGGTCCTGCAGGGCATGTTCGGCGCGGCGCTTGTCCCGCTGTCGCAGACCGTCCTGCTCAACATCAATCCGAAGGAGCGGCAGGGATCCGCCATGGCGCTTTGGGGCGTCGCGGTGATGGCCGGTCCCGTCCTGGGGCCCGTGCTCGGCGGCTGGCTGACCGAGGCCTATAGCTGGCGCTATGTCTTCTACATCAACCTGCCGATCGGCATCCTTGCCTTCCTCGGCCTGTCGACATTTCTGTCCGAGACGGCACGGGATGGCACGGCGAAGCTGGATTGGTTCGGTTTCGGCACCCTGAGTCTCGCCATCGGCGCCCTGCAGGTCCTGTTGGACCGTGGCGAGGAACTCGACTGGTTCAGCTCCCGCGAGATCGCCGTCGAGGCCGTCATCGGCGCCGCGGCGCTCTACCTGTTCCTCGTCCATACCTTCACCGCGCGCGAGCCCTTCGTGCGGCCGTCGCTGTTCCGCGACCGCAACTTTGCCGCCGGCACGCTCTTCATCGCCATCGTCGGCCTCACTTATTACGCTTCGCTGGCGCTGCAGCCGCCGTTTCTCCAGAATCTCATGAACTACCCGATCGTCAGCGCAGGCATCGTCATGGGGCCGCGCGGCGTCGGCACGATGGGCGCCATGCTGGTCGTCGGAAGGCTGATCGGGCGGCTCGATACGCGCCTTCTTCTCGGCACTGGCCTGGGGCTAACGGCCTGGTCGTTCTATGCGATGACAGGCTGGACGCCGGACATATCGCAGACGACCATCATCCTCGTCGGGGTGATCCAGGGCATCGGTCTTGGCTTCATCTTCGTGCCGCTCAGCGTCGTCACCCTGTCGACGCTGCCAGCCACAGCGCGGGCGGAAGGCGCCGGTCTCTACAGCCTGTCGCGCAACATCGGCTCCAGCGTCGGCATCTCGGTGGTGAACAGCCTGCTGACCCGGAACACGCAGGTCAATCACGCCGACATCGCGCAGCATGTCACGGCCATCAACCGGATGTTCGAGGCGCCGATGATCAGCCGGCTCTGGAATCCGCTTACCGCCGCCGGGCGCACCGC
>DATHNU010000770.1:0-7511 GCA_035485695.1 Reyranella sp.
GAGGACAGCGCCGGTTCATACAAGTCGCCCGCCCCGCCCTTCCGCTTCTCCGGCTCGCCGCTGCAAAGCGGCCCCAAGGTCGCGGCCCTGGGCGAGCACACCAAGAGCGTGCTCGCCGAGGCCGGTCTCAGCGAAGTCGAGATCAAGGCCTTGGTGAAATGATCGATCCGCGCACGCCCATTCTCGTCGGCTGCGGCCAGATCACCGATACGACGGGCAGGCCATCGAGCGAACGCTCGAATGTCGCCTTCTGTGCCGAGGCCGCGAACCTCGCTCTCGACGATACCCGCGCCGCGATCGGCACGGCGGCATTGGGCCGCGGGATCGATGCAGTGGCGGTGCTCGAATTCTTTCCGGACGTCAGCCCGCGCTTCGCCTCGCCGTTCGGCCGTTGCACCAATCCACCCAAGAGCGTCGCCAACCGCCTGAAGGCCACGCCACGGCAGCTCATCTACACGCACTCCGGCGGCAACACGCCCCAATATCTGGTCAACCGCTTCTCGGAAGAGATCGCGAACGGTGAGACCGAGCTGGCGCTGATCTGCGGCGCAGAGCTGCTGCGCTAGACCCAGAACGCGCGCAAGGCCGGGCTGAAGATCGACTGGAACGAAGATCCCGGCGGCGAGCCGACGCGGATCGGCGACAAGCGCTTCGGCTTCTCCGACGAGGAGGCGCGGCACGAGCTGAGGGCCGCGATCCATTTCTACCCGCTGTTGGAGAACGCGATCCGCGGCGGCCTGAAGCGCGACGTCGGCAGCCACATGTTGGCCATGGGCCGGCTGTTCGAGCGACTGGCGGCAGTCGCCAAGGACAATCCGCTGGCGACTCGACGCGAAGGCTACAGCGCCGAACGGCTGGCCACGATCTCTGGCGACAATCGCTGGATCTGTTTCCCCTACCCTCGCTTAATGAACTCCAACGCCATCATCGACCAGGCGGCAGCGATCCTGGTGACCTCGGTCGGCAAGGCGCGCGAATGGGGCATCCCGCGGGACCGCTGGGTGTTCCTGCATGGCTGCGCCGACGGCACCGACACCTGGGTCGTGTCGGAGCGCGAGCGCCTCGATGCCTCGCCGGCCATTAAGGGCTGCGCGCGGCTTGCGCTCGACATGGCGGACAAGACGGCGTCCGACGTGGCCGCCTTCGACCTCTACAGCTGCTTTCCTTCGGCGGTCGAGGTGGCCATGAAGGAGATCGGCATCGCCGCGGACGATCCGCGGCCGATCAGCGTGACCGGCGGCCTGCCCTTCTTCGGCGGCCCGGGCAACAACTACGTCACCCATTCCATCGCCGAGATGATGAACGTGGTGCGCGGGAAGCCCGGGTCCTTCGGCATGGTGACGGCCAACGGCAACTACCTCACCAAGCATTCCGCCGGCCTCTATTCGACCGAGCCGATCGAGGGTCCATGGCGGCGCGAGGACCCGAAGAAACTGCAAGTCGAGCTCGATGCGCGGCCCAAGCAGCGCGTCGAGACCAAGCCGGCAGGCACCGGCACGATCGAGACTTACTGCGTGGCCTACGGCAAAGACGCGCCGGATCGCGCTTATATCTTGGGCCGGCTCGACGGTTCCGGTGACCGCTTCGTCGCCATGGCCGCCCATGAGCCGGCACTGCTGGCCGACATGCTGACGACCGAACAGCTTGGGCGTAGAGTGTTTGTGAGAGAGATAGACGGTCATAACGTCTTCAAACCAACCTCATCCTGAGGAGCCGCGCGAAGCGCGGCGTCTCGAAGGATGGGCCACGAACGAGGTGCTCGTTCCCACCCTTCGAGATGCGGCCCTGCGGCCCGCTCCTCAGGGTGAGGTGCGCGAGTTCCAAAGTTGAGGAAGCGAACCATGCCGAACATGCTCAATGCCGCGCAGACGGCCGAGTTCAATGAAAAGGGCTTCACCTACGCGCGCGGCCTGTTCGCGCCCGACGAGGTGAAGCTCCTCACCGACGCGATGGAGCAGGATCCTGCGGTGCGTTCCAGCATCCTCGACCGCCGCGACGGCGAGGGCCGCTCGACCCGCATTGCGCTGTGGAACCGCGCCGGCGACAGCGTCTATGGCCTGGCCGCGCGCTGCCAGCGCATGGTCGACACGTCCGCGTCGCTGCTGGGCGGGCCGGTCTATCACTATCAGTCGAAGCTCACGGCCAAGGAGCCCGAGGTGGGCGGCGCCTGGGAATGGCACCAGGATTACGGCTACTGGTACCACAACGGCTGCATCCGGCCCGATCTGCTCTCCGTTATGGTGGCCCTCGACAAGACCACGCGCGAGAATGGCTGCCTGCAGATCGCCACCGGCTCGCACAAGCTCGGCCGCATCGACCACACGCCATTGTCGCCGACCCAGAACGAGGTCGATCCCAAGCGCATGCCCCATATCCTCGAGCAATGCCCGGCCGAGTATTGCGAGCTCGAGGCCGGCGATGCCTTGATTTTCCACTGCAACGCCATCCACCGCTCCGACGCCAACCGCTCGGCCAATCGGCGCTGGACCCTGCTGATCTGCTACAACCGGGTCGACAACGACACGATCATCAAGACCGACGACCGCTTTTATGTGCCGCTGGATACGGTCGATGACGGCGCCTTGCGGCGGGCGGGCCTGCGCTTCGCCAGCGGCGACAATGCGGAGCACTTCGCATCGCGGCCGTATGTGCCTGATTTGCGCAAGGCTTCGTAGCATCGGGCTGAATCTCAAGCTGTCATCCTGAGCGCAGCGAAGGATCTCATGCCCGTGGCAAGCGGCGATGAGATCCTTCGCTGCGCTCAGGATGACATGAAATGCTGGCGCGCCCGCAGAGGAGCTAAGCGCCCAGCCGCTCCAGCGCCGTGATCAGGCGGGCGCGGGTCTGTTCGGCCTGGGTGCGGCGTTCGCGCAGCTCCTCGACGACTTCCGCGGGCGCCCGCGACACGAAGTTGGTGTTGCCGAGCTTGGCGTCGATCTTGCCGATCTCATCGGTCAGCTTCTTGATTTCCTTCTGCAGGCGCACGCCTTCGGCCTTGAGGTCGATGACATCGCCGACCGGCAGCGCATAGGCCGCCTCGCCCACCACGATCTGCAACGCGGCCTTGGGCGCGATCGCGGCCGCTTCGATGCCCTCGACGCGCGACAGCCGCTCGATCGCGGCGCGATGCACGGCGAGGCGCTTCTGCGTCGTGTCGTTGGCGCCCACGACCAGGAGTTTTAGCTTGGCGCCGGCCGGCACGTTCAGCTCGGCGCGCGCCGAGCGAATGTCGGAGATCAGCTTCACCAGCCAGCCCATTTCGGCGTCCGCCGAGGCATCGGTGGCGGCCGGCGCGGGCCACGGCTGGCCGATCAGGGCGCCGTGCTCGGCGCGATGGCCGAGCTTGTCCCACAGCTCCTCGGTGATGAACGGCATCACGGGATGCAGCAGCTTGACCGTTTCGCGCAGCACGAAGGCGGTGACGGCGCGCGTCTCGTCCTTGTCCGGCCCGTCGTCGCCCTGCAGGACAGGCTTGGAGAGCTCGACGTACCAGTCGCAGACGATGCCCCAGATGAATTCGTAGAGCGCCGTGGCTGCGTCGTTCAGACGGAATTCAGCCAACGCCTCGTCGACCGTCGTGCTGGCCCGAGCAAGCTCACCCAGCATCCATTTGTTGATCGTGAGTTTCGCCGACGCCGAATCGAAGCCTTGAGGAAGCGCTGCACCGTTCATCTCGGCAAAGCGCGTCGCGTTCCACAGCTTGGTCGCGAAATTGCGCGAGCCTTCGACGCGCGAGGCCGAAAGGCGCAGGCGCCCGGCCTGCGAGGCCGCCATCGACGCCATGGTGAAACGCAGCGCATCGGCGCCGTATTTGTCGATAAGCTCCAGGGGGTCGGCGATGTTGCCCTTGGACTTCGACATCTTCTGGCCCTTCTCGTCCGTCACCAGCCCGTGCAGGTAGACGGTGCGGAACGGCACCTCGGTCATGAACTGCATGCCCATCATCATCATGCGGGCGACCCAGAAGAACAGGATGTCCCAGCCGGTCACCAGCACGCTGGTCGGGTAATACTTCTTGAGCTCGATGGTCTGGTCGGGCCAGCCCAGGGTCGAGAACGGCCACAGCGCCGAGCTGAACCAGGTGTCGAGCACGTCGGGATCGCGCGCCAGCACAACGTCCTTGCCATAGTGCCTGCGCGCCTCTGCCTTGGCCTCGTCCTCCGACAGCGCGACGAACACCTTCTTGTCCGGCCCGTACCAGGCCGGGATCTGATGACCCCACCAGAGTTGGCGCGAGATGCACCACGGCTCGATGTTCTCCATCCAGCGGAAGAACTCGTCGCGCCCGCGCTCGGGCACGAATTTCACCCGTCCGTCGCGCGCCGCGGCGATCGGCGCCTCGGCGAGCTTCTTGGCATCGGCGTACCATTGCTCGGTCAGGAAAGGCTCGACCGGCACGCCGCCGCGGTCGCCGTAGGGCACGGCGTGGGTATGCGGCTCGATCTTCTCGACGAGCCCCAGTTCCTCCATGTCGGCCACGATCTTCTTGCGCGCGTCGAAGCGGTCGAGCCCGCGGTATTTCTCCGGCGCCTTGTCGTTCAGCCGGGCAAACTTGTCGAAGATGCTGATGGCTTCGAGGTTGTGGCGTCGGCCCACTTCGAAATCGTTGAAGTCGTGCGCCGGCGTGATCTTGACCGCCCCCGAGCCCTTCTTCGGATCGGAATATTCGTCGGCCACGATCGGGATCCGCCGGCCGACCAGCGGCAGGATGGCATGCTTGCCGATCAGGTGCTTCCATTTGGGATCGTCGGGATGCACCGCGACGCCGGTGTCGCCCAGCATGGTCTCGGGTCGCGTCGTCGCCACCACGATCGCCTCGTCGCTGCCCTCGATGGGGTAGCGCAAGTACCACAGGCTGCCTCTGACCTCGCGCGATTCGACCTCGAGGTCGGAGATCGCCGTCAGCATCTTGGGGTCCCAGTTGACCAGCCGGTTGTCCTTGTAGATCAGGCCGGCCTTGTAGAGATCGACAAACACCTTCAGCACCGCGCGCGACAGGCCCTCGTCCATGGTGAAGCGCTCGCGCGACCAGTCGCATGACGCGCCCAGCCGGCGGAGCTGGCGGGTGATGGTGCCGCCCGAATAGGCCTTCCACTCCCAGACCTTGGCCAGGAACTCCTCGCGGTTCAGGAGCTTCTTGTTGCCGTCTCCCTTCTCCGCGCCCTCGACCGCGAGCCCGATGCCCTCCTGCTCGAGATTGCGCACCACGACCATCTGGGTGGCGATGCCGGCGTGATCCGTGCCGGGCTGCCACAGCACGTCGTCGCCCTTCATGCGGCGCCAGCGGATCAGCACGTCCTGCAACGTGTTGTCGAGCGCGTGGCCCATATGCAGGCTGCCCGTGACGTTGGGCGGCGGGATGACGATGCAATAAGGCGGCTTGGGCGACTCCGGATGGGCGCGGAACGCGCCGCTCTGCTCCCATTGCGGATACAGGCGGGCTTCGATCTCCTTGGGGTCGTAGGTTTTGTCGAGCATCTCTTGCCTTATCTCACAATGCTATCCGTGGCTGTCCACCACCGTTCAGAAAGAGCCGGTTTAGTTGGGCTTTCCGTGCGTGGCAGTCCGCGACTGTCCACCGACAGCCAGCGCGAAGGGTTACCAAAAAGGTTACCCAAATGATAGATAAGAGGACGCACGATGGCATTAACGGATACCCGGGTTCGCACCCTGAAGCCCGCCAAGGGCAAAGCTGAATGTCTGGCCGCTGATGGGAACGGCCTCTACATCCGCATTCGCGTAGGCCAGGACATCAGCCGTACGTGGCAATTCAGACGCAAAGAGGCCGGCCGCCTGTCTGTCGCGACCCTGGGCACCTATCCGGAGCTGTCGATTAGGGAAGCACGTCTCAAGGCTGCCGAGCTCGCCACCAAAAGGCGCACCCACAGCCCGACCATTGAAGAGGCGGCGGAGCAGTGGTTGACCGAGAGAGTAGACCAAACCCTGAGGACGGCCGAGCCGATCCGTAGCTATGTCGAGCGCGCCGTCATCCCTGCGCTCGGCTCATGGCGCGTGCGCGATGTCGAGCCGGCCGACGTGGCCCGCATCGTGCGTGCCTTTCGCGACCAGGCGGCCAAGTCGGCAAAAGCCAGCGCCGACGGCCGTCCGGCTGCCCGTGCCCTGCTGGGCGTGCTCAAGGGATTATTCGGCTACTGTGTCGCGAATGGCTGGATCTCCCAATCACCAGCGGCACCCATCACCCATGCCGTCATAGGCGCTCCCAGCAAGGCACGTGATCGCGTCCTGACCGACGACGAGATCAGGCTGGTGATGACGACCGACGCCATGCAGGGCCCAGTCCTGCGCTTCCTCTTGGCGACTGGGATGAGGATTAGCGAGGCGTATCACGGCCATCGCGAGGGCCAGCACTGGGTCGTGCCGTCCGGGTTCTCGAAGAACAAGCGCGAGCACCGCGTGTGGCTCGCTCCCGTCGCCCTGGCCCAACTGGAAAGCCACCCCTGGGCGGCCCAAAAGTTCGGCGTTCAGCACTGGATCACAGCCATCGCCGGTGGCTGGACGGCGCACGACTTGAGGCGAACCTTCTCGACGCGCATCAACGCTATGGGTGTGCCTGTCTACGTCGTGGAGCGCATGCTGAACCACACGTTCGACGGCGTGATGGCGGTCTACAACCACGCGAGCTACGACGCCGAGCGGCGGCAGGCCCTGGAGGCATGGTCCGCCTGGCTCGCCGGCTTCATCGGGAAGCGGCCCGCTGATGTTGTTCCCCTGCGGCAGGCGTCGCAGGCGGCATAGTTCGATATCGGTGTGGCTAGGCTGATCCCCGAAAATCCCGTCCGCACGGGACCGCCACGCCGACCCCTCTAATGCGGATGCACCCACGCGGAGGTGCAGAACGTGACAACAGCAGCTCGCGCAAAATCGGCACCATGGCTTCAAACCGCCCCTCCGGAGCTAGTACAGCTGCACGGGAGATCCGGAGGCGACCGTCGGGCTGTGCTCGGCCGGCTACTGCAGGACTTGCGGATGGCTCGGACGTGGAGGCAGATCGAGCGCCAGCAGCAAAAGGTCGGCATGGACCCATTCAGCCTTTGGGGAGCAATTCAAACTGCCCTATCTAGAGCCAATCGTGAAGAAGCCCGTAGGAAGACCGGGAAACTGTCTCTGCGCAAGGAAGCCCAGAAACACGCCAGTAAGGCTGCAAGGATAGCCTCGAACCTGGCCGGGCACCTAAGGAAGGACGGACCACTCGATTTTCTAGCGCACGAGCTGTTCCCCGACGATGTCGCGCGCCTGGCGTGGATAGGCATTCCCGATCGCAATCTGAACAAGGCCGGAATGTCCCTGGCGAATACGACCTTCGTGGAATTGCTGATTGAGTATCAGCGACGCGCGGAGAAAAGCGTACAAACACAGCCGATCGTCCAGAGGGTGCGGCAAAGGAAGGAGGCGTCGAACAAGGATATCAGACCGCTCCTGTTCGTTCGCGTATTGCACAACATCTTCTTCAAGCATCGATTTGGCGGTCAGTCGCATGCGGTTATGGCGGC
>DATHNU010000771.1:0-4958 GCA_035485695.1 Reyranella sp.
GTCGTCGCCTTCACCGACGACTGGCTGGAGGACGCCAAGCGCCGCGACTTCACCTTCAACGCGATGTACGCCGATCCCGACGGCACGATCTGGGACCCGTTCGACGGCCGCGCCGATCTTTTAGCCGGCCGGGTGCGCTTCATCGGCGATCCGGATCAGCGCATCGCCGAGGACCATCTGCGCGTGCTGCGCTTCTTCCGCTTCCATGCCTGGTTCGGCAAGCCGCCGTTGGACAGCGCGGGCTTCGACGCCTGCCGCCGCAACGCCGGCAGCTTGAGCAGCCTGTCGGCCGAGCGCGTCACCAAGGAGTTGTTGCGCCTGCTGGCCGCGCCCGCGCCAGCCGACGCGCTGGAGGCGATGGCCGAGGCCGGCGCGCTCGATCACTGGCTGCCGGAATATGCCGGCACGGCACGGCTGAAGGCCCTGATCGCCCGCGAGCGCCAGGACACGCCCGATCCCCTGCGCCGCCTGGCTGCGATCGTCTCGCCGCCTGCGACGGCGGTCGCCAAGCGGCTAAAGCTCTCGACCCAGCAATCGCTGCGCCTGCACTTGATGCTGGAGCCCGCCGCGCCCGGCGATCTTCTGAACCGCCGCGCCGCGCTTTACCGGCTGGGCACCAGCCTGTTCATCGACCGCGTGCTGCTGGAAGGCCCGGACGATTGGCAAGCTGCCCTGGCACTCGCGCGCACCTGGACTCCGCCGGAACTGCCGATCAATGGCGCCGATGCGCTGGCGCTCGGCGTGAAACCCGGGCCCCAGCTGGGCGCGCTGCTCGATGCCGTCGAGCGCTGGTGGATCGCCGGCGATTTTTCAGCCGACCGCGCCGCCTGCCTCGCCGAGCTGAAGCGCCTTGTGCGCACGGCATGATCCGACCCGGCCTCACCTTCGCGCTGTGGCTGGCGATCGCTTTGTTCGTCGTGCTGAACAATGCGGTGGGCGACACCTGGATCGCTCCCACGCTCCCGGTGCTTGCGGTCGAATGGTACAAGGTGCTGGTGCCGCTGCCTTACGCGGCGATGCTGGCGCTGATCCATGCCCGCCGCACGACGGGTCCGCGCTGGTTCGAGGCGGCCCTGCTGGCCGCCCTGCTGTGGCCCAGCTCCACCGTGGTCGTCGACTTCCTCTATGCGCGCTTCCTCTACGGCGACGATCCCAGATCCTTCCTCGACCGCTTCGCCTTCTGGTGGGGCGCGCCCTATCCGCTTCTCGTCATCGGCCTGTTCGCGTTCCCGATCATCGCCGGCGTGCTGCTTTCTTCCCCCTCCCCCGTCAAACCGGGGAGGGTAGGGGAGGGGGAAAGCCCCACCGAAGATTTGTGAAGCATGATGATCTGAAATTATCGGATGCTTCGACTGCGGCCTTCCCCCTCCGCCCCTGCGGGGCACCTCCCCCGTGTGACGGGGGAGGAAGGCGTAACAGCGCTTGACAGACCTGAGCAATGTTGTGGCGTATGTGAGCCGGCCTCTCTCGGAAGGATCGGCATCATGATCGCTCGCCTCGACGCGCTGCCTGCCGTGCCGGCACTCGCCGGCGCCACATCGCAGCGCAGAGCTGACCCCGATTTCCCGCGCTATCTACGGCGCGAAAGTATTCCCGCCGTCACGGCCAGCGCACCTCGGGCGGCAGGGACATCAGGATGGCCTCGACATTGCCGCCGGTCATCAGGCCGAACTTGGTGCCGCGGTCATGCAGCAGGTTGAATTCGACGTAGCGGCCGCGGCGCACCAGCTGGTGCTCGCGCTCGGCCGGCGTCCACGGCTCGTTCATGTGCCGGCGCACAATGGCGGGATAGGCCGCGAGGAAGGCCTCGCCCACGCCGCGGGTGAAGGCGAAGTCGCGCGCGAAGTCGCCGCTGTCGAGATCGTCGAAGAAGATGCCACCCACGCCGCGCGCCTCGCCGCGGTGCGGCAGGTGAAAGTACTCGTCGCACCATTGCTTGAAGCGCGGGTAGTAGGCCGCGTCGTGGGCATCGCAGGCAGCCTTCAGCGCGGCATGGAACGCCGCGGTATCGGCGTCGTGCGGCACCATGGGCGTGAGATCGGCGCCGCCGCCGAACCAGGCGCGCGTGGTGACGATATGGCGGGTGTTCATGTGCACGGCCGGCACCCTGGGCGAGCGCAGGTGCGCCACCAGCGAGATGCCCGTCGCGAAGAAGCGCGGATCCTGCTCGGCGCCCGGGATTTGCTTGCGGAACTCCGGACTGAACTCGCCGAACACCGTCGAGACGTTGACGCCCACCTTCTCGAACACGCGGCCGCGCATGACTGACATGGTGCCGCCACCGCGATCCTCGCCGCCGGGCCCGGCCTCGCGCTGCCATTTCTTGCGCTCGAAACGGCCGGGCGCCAGCTCGCGGTGCGTGCCTGAAAGCTCATCCTCGAGGCGCTCGAATTCGGCGCAGATGCGGTCGCGCAGATCCTCGAACCAGAGGCGCGCCTTTTCCTTGCGCTCCGCGAGCGTGGCGGCGTCGGGGAGCGGCGTCGGAGTCTTAGTCGGAGAGCGCATCGAATCCTGCGGTTTGGCGAAGGGCCTCGCTCAATACCATCGCCCCGGCCAGCGCGACATTGAGCGAGCGCAACCCTTTGTGCAGCGGAATGCGCACGCGAAGGTCGGCCGCGTCATGGACCTCGGCCGGCACGCCGGCGCTTTCGCGGCCGAGCAGCAAGGTATCGTCTGTCCGGAAGGCGACATCGGGAAAACGCCGGGCGCCCGATGTGGTCAGCAGGACGAGGCGGCCAGGTATGCGATCGCGCATGAAAGCCTGCCACGAGGCGTGGCGGACGATTCGGGCCAGGTCGTAATAGTCCATGGCGGCGCGGCGGATTCGCTTGTCGTCGAGCGGAAAGCCGCAGGGCTCGATGATGTCGAGCGGCGCGCCCAGGCAGGCGGCCAGACGGATGAAGGCCCCGAGATTCTGAGGAATATCGGGCTCGAACAGGGCAAGGCGCATGGGCCCTGTTCTACTCTCGTCCGCGTCGCGAAAGCGCGCGTTCGTGCGGCACGCTGTCACACAACGGTGTGCGCCCCGCCTGCGACCAACAGAGCCTTGAAACATAAGGGGGTTTTGCGGTCTAAAGACCCATCTCCTCGGGGGGACGGAAGAGAGAAACAATGGCTACTGCAAGCATCCCGGCCGGCGGTCACGGCGATCCGACCCGGCGCGACTTTCTCATGGTCGCAACCGGCGCCATGGGCGCCATTGGCACGATCGCCGTCGCCTGGCCGTTCATCAACAATCTCAATCCCGCCGCCGATACGCTGGCGCTGTCGACCGTCGAGGTGAACGTGGCGCCCGTCCAGGTCGGCCAGGCGATCACCGTGAAGTGGCGCGGCAAGCCGCTGTTCATCCGCCATCGCACGCCGGAAGAGATCAAGGCGGCCGAAGAGGTGCCGATGTCGGAGCTGCGCGATCCGCAGACCGACAATTCGCGCGTCACCGACACCGCCAAGAAGGTGCGGCCGGAGTGGCTGATCATGATCGGCGTCTGCACCCATCTGGGCTGCGTGCCGCTGGGCAACAATCCGGGCGATCCCAAGGGCGAGTTCGGCGGCTGGTTCTGCCCCTGCCACGGCTCGATGTACGACACCTCGGGACGCATCCGCAAAGGGCCGGCGCCGCTCAACCTGGCGATCCCGGGCTACCTTTTCACCTCGGACACTCTCGTCCGCGTCGGCTGATCGCCACTCTAACCGCACACGACAGCCGACCCTCAAGGATCGCTCCAGGAGTTCCCAGAATGGCCTCGTCTCACGGCACGCCGCCGGTCTTCAACAACAAGGTGATCTCCTGGATCGATCACCGCCTGCCGATCTTCTCCTATATGGAGAAGGAGTATCACCACTTCCCGACGCCCAGGAATTTCAACTACTTCTGGAATTTCGGCGCGATCGCCACGGTGATGCTGGTGCTCATGATCGCCACCGGCGTGGTGCTGGCGACCAACTACACGCCGCACGTCACGATGGCCTTCGACTCGGTCGAGCGCATCATGCGCGACGTGCCGTCGGGCTGGCTGATCCGCTACCTGCACATGACCGGCGCGTCGTTCTTCTTCATCGCCGTCTACATCCACATCTTCCGCGGCATGTATTACGGCTCCTACAAGTCGCCGCGTGAGCTTTTATGGATCCTGGGCGTCATCATCTTCCTGCTGATGATGGCGACGGCGTTCATGGGCTATGTGCTGCCGTGGGGCCAGATGAGCTTCTGGGGCGCCACCGTCATCACCAGCCTGTTCTCGGCCATCCCGGTGGTGGGCGATTCGATCGTCACCTGGCTGTGGGGCGGCTTCGCCGTCGACAACCCGACGCTCAACCGCTTCTACGCGCTGCACTACCTGCTGCCGTTCATCATCGTCGCGGTGGTGGCGCTGCATGTCGTGGCGCTGCACGTGCACGGCTCGAACAATCCGCTGGGCATCGATCCCAAGGGCCCGCAGGATACCGTGCCGTTCCATCCCTACTACACGATGAAGGACGGCTTCGGCGTCACGATCTTCATGATCGTCTATGCGGGCTTCGCCTTCTTCGCGCCCAACTACCTGGGCGACGCCGCCAACTACATCCCGGCCAACCCGCTGGTGACGCCGACGCACATCGTGCCCGAATGGTACTTCCTGCCGTTCTACGCCATCCTGCGCGCCATCCCCAACAAACTGGGCGGCGTCATCGCCATGTTCGGCGCCATCGCCGTGCTGTTCGTCCTGCCGTGGCTCGACACCTCGCGCGTACGCTCGGCCTCGTTCCGGCCGATCTACAAGTGGTTCATGTTCGTCCTGGTGGCCGACGTCATCATTCTGGGCGTGTGCGGCGCCAACCCGCCGGAAGGCTGGTACGTGCCGATCGCCCAGGTCGCCACGCTCTACTACTTCTTCCACTTCCTCATCCTGCTGCCGGTCCTGGGCAAGATCGAACGGCCGTTGCCATTGCCCCCCAGCATCGCCGACGCGGTGCTCAAG
>DATHNU010000772.1:0-13306 GCA_035485695.1 Reyranella sp.
CGCCGCCCAGCTCGCGCTGAAAGGTCGCCGGCCGGTCGATGGCGTCGGCCAGCAGGATGCGGAACTCTTCACGCGGGATCTCGATCGCGCCGAAGCTGCGCAGATGCTCGGTCATGAATTGGCAGTCGAGCAGGCGAAAGCCACCCTTGATCAGCCGTGCCACGAGGTGGACCAGCGCCACTTTCGAGGCATCGCGCTCGCGGCTGAACATGCTCTCGCCGAAGAACACCGCGCCCACCGATACGCCGTAGAGCCCGCCGACCAGCCGGCCCTCGACCCGGCACTCGACGCTGTGGGCATGGCCGCGCCGGTGCAGCTCGGTGTAGAGCTCGACGATCGGTCCGTTGATCCAGCTCTCGGGATGGCCCGGCCGCGGTTCGGCGCAGGCGCGCACGGTGTCGGCGAAGGCGGTATCGGCGCTCACCGCCAGGCGGCCGCTGCGGATCGTGCGCGCGAGCCGATGCGGCAGGTGGAAGCCGTCGAGCGGCAACACGGCGCGCAGCCGGGGATCGAGCCAGTAGAGCTTGGGATCGTCGCGGCGCTCGCCCATCGGAAAGACGCCGATCCGGTAGGCCTGCAGCAGGAGGTCGGGCGTGATCTCCATTAGGTCGGTCAGAAGCCAACCTCATCCTGAGGAGCCGCGCGCAGCGCGGCGTCTCGAAGGATGGGCAACAACGGCGCTGCGGCCCACCCTTCGAGACGCGGCCCTACGGACCGCTCCTCAGGATGAGGCATTGCACGATGCGGGCCTGGAGGCCCGCGGTCCGTTTGACGTGAGTCCGCCATACCGGGACATACTCTACTTCTTCAAGCCGACCAGCTTCTCCAGCCAGTGGATGTCGTAATCGCCGTCGATGAAGGCCTGCTCGCCGATGATGCGCTGGTGCAAGGGGATCGTCGTGTCGATCCCGCCGATCACGAATTCCTCTAGCGAGCGGCGCAGCCGCATCAGGCATTCGTTGCGGGTCGTGCCGTTCACGATCAGCTTGGCCACCATCGAATCGTAGTAGGGCGGCATGATGTAGCCGGTGTACAGCCCCGAATCGACGCGCACGCCCAGGCCGCCCGGCGGATGGTAGTCGGTGATGCGGCCGGGGCAGGGGACGAAGGTCTCGGGGTGCTCGGCGTTGATGCGACACTCGATGGCATGACCCTGAATGACGATGTCGTCCTGGGTCATGTCGAGCGCCGCGCCGGCGGCGATGCGGATCTGCTCGCGTACCAGATCGATGCCGGTCACCGCCTCGGTGATCGGATGCTCGACCTGCAGACGGGTGTTCATTTCGATGAAGTAGAACTCGCCGTCCTGGTAGAGGAATTCCATGGTGCCGGCGCCGCGATACTTGAGCTTGCGGACGGCCGCCGCCGCCAGGTCGCCGATCTTGCCGCGCTGCTCGGCGTTCAGCGCCGGCGAGGGGGCCTCTTCCAGCACCTTCTGGTGGCGGCGCTGCAGCGAACAATCGCGCTCGCCCAGGTGCACGCCGGCCCCCATGCCGTCGCCCAGCACCTGGATCTCAATATGCCGCGGATGGTCGAGATACTTCTCGAGATAGACCGAATCGTTGCCGAAGGCGGCCTTGGCCTCGGCGCGGGCGAGCGAGAATGCCTCGGCCGCCTGGTCGGCGTCGTCGACCACTTTCATGCCGCGCCCGCCGCCGCCGGCGACCGCCTTTACGAGCACCGGCCAGCCGATCTTGGCGCCGAGCGCCACCACCTGATCCAGCGAGTCGACCGGCCCTGGCGAGCCGGGGACCAGCGGCAGGCCGAGCTCCTGGGCGGTCTGCTTGGCCACGATCTTGTCCCCCATCATGCTGATGTGCTGCGGCGTGGGGCCGATGAAGGTGAAGCCATGCGCCTCGACGGCTTCGGCGAAGCGTGCATTCTCGGACAGGAAGCCGTAACCCGGATGGATGGCGTCGACGCCGGTGATGGTGGCGGCCGAGAGGATGGCGGGAATGTTCAGATAGCTGTCGCGCGCCGGCGGCGGGCCGATGCAGACCGATTCGTCGGCCAGGCGCACATGCATGGCGTCGCTATCGGCCGTCGAATGGACGGCCACGGTCTGGATACCCATTTCGCGGCAGGCGCGATGGATGCGGAGAGCGATCTCCCCCCGGTTGGCGATCAGGACCTTATCGAACATCGCGCCGAGCCGTCCCTATTCGACGATCATCAGCGGTTGCTCGAACTCCACCGGCTGCGCGTTGTCGATCAGGATCTGCGCCACCGTTCCCGCCTTGGGGGCCTTGATCGGATTGAAGGTCTTCATCGCCTCGATGATCAGCAGCGTCTGGCCCTTCGTCACCTCGTCGCCGACCGCAACGAAGTTGGGCTTGCCGGGCTCGGGTGCGAGATAGGCGGTGCCGACCATGGGCGACTTCACCGCGCCGGGATGCTTGGCGAGATCGTTGGCCGCCGCCGCCGCCGCGGCCGCCGGCGAGGACGCGGCCGGCGCCGCCGCGGCGACCGGGGCGGCTGCCACCGTCACGCTGGGCCGGGCGATCCGGATTCGCCGTTCGCCGTCGGCCAGCTCGATCTCGCCGAGATTGGTCTCGTGCAGGACCTGCGCCAGCTTGCGGACGAACTCGGTATCCATCTCGAACTTTGCCATGGAGAATCGCTCCGCGGTGAATGTCAGCGCGCCAGCAGGCGCGACAGGGCCTGCAACGCCAGAAGATAGCCGTGGCTGCCGAGACCCGCGATCACGCCGACGGCGGCCGGGCTGATATAAGAGTGATGGCGGAAGCTTTCACGCTTGTAGATGTTGGAAATATGGACCTCGACCACCGGCAGCTCGGCGGCGTTAAGCGCGTCGAACAGGGCGACCGAGGTGTGGGTGTAGGCGCCGGCATTGATGACGATGGCGGAATTCTTCTCGCGCGCCGCCTGGATCAGGTCGACCAGCACGCCCTCATGGTTGCTCTGGGCGAATTCGATTTCTATCCCCAGGCGCTGGGCTTCGGCGCGGCACGCCGCCTCGACGTCGGCCAGGGTTTCGCGGCCGTAGATCTGCGGCTGCCGCTTGCCCAGCATATTGAGATTGGGCCCGTTGAGCACCAGCACCGGCTTGTGTGCCGGCCGACGCCGGGCGGCCTTCGCGGCCAAATCGTGCCTCCCCGTCCTTGAAACGCGGGGCGTTATAGCATGGCGATTCCGAGCCACAAGGCAGGCTCAGCCCGCCCTCCGCAGCTGCTGGGCATGGGCAACCAGGCGATCGGACAATGCATCGAAACTGCGTCTTTCTTCGCCCGACAGTGCCTTGTAGAGCGTGGCCTCGTAATCGAGCGCCAGCGGCACGATGCGCGCATGCATGGTGCGGCCGCGGGCCGACAGCCTGAGCGAGGCGCGACGGCGGTCGGTGCGGTCGGTCGCCCGCTCGACCAGCCCGCGAGTCATCAGGCCGGCCACCGCCCGGCTGACGGCCACCTTGTCCATGACGATGCGCTGCCCCACATCCGAGGCGGCGAGCGGCGCGAAGCGGCCCAGGGCCGCCATCACCCGCCATTGCGTGACCGTGAGTCCAAATGGCCCGGCATAGAGGTCGTGCAAGGATTCCGACACGATCTGGGCCAGAATCGAGAGGCGATAGGGGAGAAAATTCTCCAGTTCGAGGGCTTGCGCAGCGTTCGCCATAATAGTTACATTTGAAACTAATTCATGGCTTGGGTCAATTCCGGAGGTCGCACATGGCCAGCATCAAGGATCCCGAGATCGCCGCGATCGACGAAGTCAATCCGATGGGCACCGACGGCTTTGAATTCGTCGAATACGCAGCACCCGATCCGGCGGCGCTTGGCACGCTGTTCGAGCACATGGGCTTCGTGAAGGTCGCGAAGCACCGCTCCAAGGACGTCTCGCTCTACCGCCAGGGTGACGTGAACTTCATCCTCAACGCCGAGAAGGACAGCTTCGCCCAGGGCTTCGCCCGGGTGCACGGCCCCAGCATCTGTGCCATCGCGTTCAGGGTCCACAACTCGGCGGCCGCCTACAAGCGCGCCTTGTCGCTCGGCGCCTGGGGCGTCGAGGGCAAGGTCGGGCCGATGGAGCTCAACATCCCGGCCATCAAGGGCATTGGCGATTCGCTGATCTATCTCGTCGACCGCTACGGCGAGCGCGGCACGATCTACGACGTCGACTTCGAGTATCTGCCCGGCGTCGAGCACACCCCCAAGGGCGTCGGCCTCACCTACATCGACCACTTGACGCACAACGTCCATCGCGGACGCATGGCGGAATGGGCCGACTTCTACGAACGTCTCTTCAATTTCCGCGAGATTCGCTACTTCGACATCGAGGGCAAGCTCACCGGACTGAAGAGCAAGGCGATGACCAGCCCGTGCGGCAAGATCCGCATCCCGATCAACGAGAGCACCGACGACAAATCGCAGATCCAGGAATACCTCTCGGCCTATCACGGCGAGGGCATCCAGCACATCGCGCTCGGCACCGGTGACATCTACGAGACGGTGGAGACGCTCAGGACCAAGGGTGTGCCGTTCCAGACCGTGCCCGATACCTATTATGAGCAGATCGACACGCGCCTGCCGGGCCACGGCGAGGATCTGAAGCGCCTGGCCACCGACCGCATCCTGATCGACGGCGCGCCGACCAAGGGCGGCGGGCTGCTGCTGCAGATCTTCACCCAGACCGTGATCGGGCCCATTTTCTTCGAGATCATCCAGCGTCGCGGCAACGAGGGCTTCGGCGAGGGCAATTTCCGCGCCCTGTTCGAATCGATCGAACTCGACCAGATCCGTCGCGGCGTGCTGAAGGCATAAGGCAAAGGAGGAAACCATGGCCAAGAACTGGATCCCATTGCGTCAGGTCGAGGGCACCGCCTCGCGTCAGGCCCATGTCCGCCTGCCCGAGGGCACCTACGAGCGCGAGATCAGCAAGGAGGGCTTCTTCGGGCCTTCGGCGCAGTTCCACCACAAGCACAAGCCGACCGACTGGGTGGAGTTCGACGGCGCCATCCGACCGCGCGCCTTCGACCTCAACAAGCTCGCCGCGGCCAGGCAGAGCCCGTGGAACGCTGAGCTGGTGATGGCCAATCCGCATCTGCAGATGCGCATCTGGAAGCTCGACAGGCCGATGGCCGAGCTCGCCCGCAACAGCGACGGCGATCAGCTCCTGTTCGTGCACGAGGGCGAGGGCGCCCTGTTCTGCGACTACGGCCATTTCGACTATCGCGATGGCGACTATCTCGTGATCCCGCGCGGCACGATGTGGCGGCTCTCGCCGGAAAAACCCACGATGGCGCTGATGGTCGAGGCGACCAACGACCATTTCACCCTGCCGGAGAAGGGGCTGGTCGGCCGGCACGCGATCTTCGACCCGGCGATCCTCGACACGCCCAAAATCGATGACGCCTTCCGCGCCCAGCAGGATGAGCGTACCTGGAAGGTGTCGGTGAAGCGACGCAACCAGCTCTCGACCGTGACCTTCCCGTTCAATCCGCTGGACGCGGTGGGCTGGCACGGCGATTTGAGCGTCGTGCGCATCAACTGGCGTGACCTGCGTCCGCTGATGAGCCATCGCGCCCATCTGCCGCCCTCGGCCCACACCACCTTCGTGGCGGGCCGGTTTGTCGTCTGCACCTTCGTGCCGCGGCCGCTGGAGAGCGACCCGGAGGCGCTGCGCCTGCCGTTTTTCCACAACAACGACGATTTCGAGGAGATCATCTTCTATCACAAGGGCAGCTTCTTCAGTCGCGACAACATCCATCCCGGCATGATGACGGTGCACCCCTCGGGCTTCACGCACGGCCCGCATCCCAAAGCCTTCAACGCTGCGACCAAAGGCGGCAAGACCGAGACCGACGAGGTCGCGGTGATGATCGACACGCGCGACGCCGTCGACGTCGCCGCCATGCCGGCCGGCGTCGAGTTCGAGGGCTATGTGAAGTCGTGGCGTCCGCCGGAGATGAAGCAGGCAGCGGAGTAGGCGAAGCCCGGCTGGAGCACGCCTCTCATATTCCTCTCCCCCTTGAGGGAGAGGTTAGGTGAGGGGGTAACCCCAGAACTGTCTTCCGCATCACCCCCTCGCCCAGCCTCTCCCCCAAAGGGGAGAGGAGGCATGAAAGTGTTCGTTGGATTGACGAGGGACGGAAGGGAACGATGAAACTGGCTTCATTGAAGAAAGGTGGCCGCGACGGCACGCTGATCGTGGTCAACCGCGAGCTCACGCGGGCGGTGCAGGCAACCAACGTCGCGCCGACTCTGCAGAGGGCGCTCGACGACTGGGCGGCCGCGGCGCCGAAATTGCGCGCCCTGGCTGATCAACTCGCCGACGACAAGGCGCCGGGCTCCTTCGCGCTCGAGACGACGGCGCTGGCGGCGCCCCTGCCGCGCGCCTTCCAATGGGCCGACGGCTCGGCCTACGTCGTCCATGTCGAGCTGGTGCGCAAGGCGCGCGGCGTGGAGATGCCGCCGTCCTTCTGGACCGATCCGCTGATGTACCAGGGCGGCTCCGACTCCTTCATCGGGCCGAACGACGAGATCGAGGCCGGTGACGAGGCCTGGGGCATCGACTTCGAAGGCGAGATCGGCGTCATCGTCGATGACGTGCCGATGGGCATCTCGCCCGACGCGGCGCGCCGGCACATCAAGCTGGTGACGATCCTGAACGACGTGTCGCTGCGCAACCTCATCGTCGGCGAGCTGGCCAAGGGCTTCGGCTTCTTCCACGGCAAGCCCGCCACCGCCTTCGCGCCGGTCGCCGTCACGCCAGACGAACTGGGCGATGCCTGGGACGGCGCCAGGCTCAACCTGCCGCTGATCTCGACGCTCAACGGCAAGGAGTTCGGCCATCCCAATGCCGCCACCGACCTGACGTTCGACTTCGGCCAGCTGATTGCTCATGCCGCCAAGACGCGAACGCTCGAAGCCGGCACCATCGTGGGCTCGGGCACCGTCGCCAACCGCGACGCCGCGGCGGGCTGTTCCTGCATTGCCGAGCGTCGCGTGCGCGAGACCATCGAGAGCGGCAAACCCCTCACGCCGTTCATGAAGTTCGGCGATCGCATTCGCATCGAGATGTTCGACCCCCTCGGCAAGTCGATCTTCGGCGCGATCGATCAGAAAGTCGTGCGCTACACGCCGCCGGCCTGAGCCGTGCTAAGGTGGGCACGGAGGCGGTCATGAAGCTTATCGGCTATTTTCGGTCATCGGCGGCGTTTCGCGTGCGTATCGGGCTCAACCTCAAGGGCATTGCGGTCGAGCACGCCTCGCGCCATCTGCGCAAGGGCGAGCAGGCGGCGCCCGACTATGCCGCGCTCAATCCGCAGAAGCTCGTGCCCACGCTGGTGCTCGATTCAGGAGAGATTCTCACCCAGTCCCTCGCCATCCTGGAATATCTCGAGGAGACCCATCCCGAACCGCCGCTGCTGCCCAGGGATCCGGTCGACCGCGCGCGGGTGCGGGCGCTGGCGCTGATCACGACCGCCGACATCCATCCCATCCAGAACCTCAGGGTGATGGGCTACCTCCGCGACAAATTCGGCCAGACCGAGGAGAGTGCCTTCGCCTGGTCGCGCCATTGGATCGAGACCGGCTTCGACGCCTACGAGGCCTCGATCGCGAAGGACCGCAAGACCGGCAGCTTCAGTCACGGCGACCGCCCGACCCTGGCCGATCTTTGCCTGGTGCCGCAGGTCTTCAACGCCGCGCGCTTCAAGGTCGACATGACGAGATACCCGACCATCCAGCGCATCTATGCCACTTGCATGGAGCAGCCGGCCTTCGATGCCGCCCAACCCTCCAGGCAGCCGGACGCCGAAGCGTGAACAAGAAGGTCATCGCAGCGCTCGCCGTCGTCGTCCTCGTCGGTGCGGCAGTCGCGGCTGTGCCGATCGTGGAGAGCCACGCCGCGGCCAGCATCAAGACGGAGATCGAACGCGACGGGGCAACCAAGGTCGGCAGCGTCGCGGTCGGG
Source organism: Reyranella sp. (assembly GCA_035485695.1). Lineage (GTDB taxonomy): Bacteria > Pseudomonadota > Alphaproteobacteria > Reyranellales > Reyranellaceae > Reyranella. The sequence continues at coordinate 7,933 of DATHNU010000772.1, forward strand.
CTGTTCGAGCGCCGCCTCACGCTGCTCGACCTCAAATCGACCGGCGGCGCGCCGCTGAGCGTCGGCCGCTGGGAGGCCTCGGGGCTCGCTTGGCCGCTGGGCGAGCTTGTGCGCGGCCGCACGCCGCTGGCCGGCTTCAACTGGGGAGATCCGCTGCAGGCTGACCGCATCGAACTCCGCGACGTCCGTCTGGTCGACAGCGCGACCGCCAGCGGCTGGAGCATGGAATCGCTCGTCATGGAGGGGTTCGATCTGGCGCGCTACGACGCCCAGTACCAGGGCGGCTACAAGTTTCAGGTCCTGGTCGCCCGTGCCCTGGGAGCGCTCACGATACGTCGTCTCGAGGAGCGCAACGTCCTGTTCTCGCTGCCTGGCTCGAACGACACGTTCGGCGCGGCTTCCGCTGTCGTCGATCGCTACGAGCGGGGCCGCATCGCCGCGCTGACGATGACCAGCCTCGAGGCCACGGCGAAGAACGATGCGACACCGCTCTACAAGATCGCCGACATCAAGTCGGCCGGTATCGATATGACTCGCATGATCGCGGCCCTGTCATCGGACAAATGGCAACCCGGCGCGCCGGTCGGCCGGGTCCATGTCGACAACTTCAACGCCTCGGGTTTCTCCGGCGAGATGCTCGCGCGCTACGGCATCTCGCTCGGCAGCGTCAGCCTCGAGACGGTGCGCGAGGGAGACACGCTCAGCCATTCGCGCACCCGCGTCGAGGGTTTCGTGCTGGCACCGCCGCTACGCGGCCTGCAAGGCCTGCAGACGCGCCTTGCCCTGCAGTCGATGGGCCTCAAGGAAGTGAAGCTCGACCTCGATTGCGCCGGCACCGACGACCGCGGCAAGGGCGAGCTCATCGTCGACCGTTGCGCGCTGGTGGGTCCGGAGCTGGGAGAAATCAACGTCACCGGCAGGATCGTCGATGTCGACCCGCCTTTTCGGCGGGCGATCGATGACGGCGACCTTCTGGCGTTCAACGAGTCGCATGCCGGCCTGGGGGAAATGAAGCTGATCCTGGCCGACAGGAGCCTGCTCGAGCGCAGCCTGAAGGCGCTGTCGGCGGTGACCGGCAAGCCGGTCGCGGAAACGAGGTCCAATCTGGCGGGCGAGATCCGCCGCTACCAGCCGGCCGGCATTCTCATATCGGAGGACATGACCAAGCTGCTCGACACCATCGCGCGGTTCGTCGAGCGCGGCGGCACGCTCACGCTCGACGCCAAGCCGGACCCGCCGATCGATATCGCAAGGCTGCAGCCTCTCCTGAAGCCCGGTGCCGATCTCGTGAGCTTGCTCGGTCTTTCAGCGACCTTGGCGCCGCCGCGCTAGAGTCTTTCTGACAACCGCGGAATCGTTCAATCGGAGCAACAGTCAATGACCTCATCCTGAGGAACATCGCGAAGCGATGCGTCTCGAAGGATGGGCATGGGTACGTACCTGTTGCCACCCTTCGAGACGGCCGCTTCGCGGCCTCCTCAGGGTGAGGTGATTTCGTCTCGGCCGGGAAGATTCTAGCTCTTGCGGGCGTCGGCAATCAGTTGCTTGAGGGCCGCGGCATCGACGGCGCCGGGCACGAACTGCGTGCCGATCACGAAGGCGGGCGTGCCGCGTATGCCAAGGGCGCTCGCCAGCTCCAGGTTGCGCTCGATGAGCTGCTTCAGCTTGGGATCTTCCATATCCTTCTCGAGCTGGGCGCGGTCGAGCCCGACCGAGGCCGCAATCTCGAAGATCTTGTCGCGGTCGAGCTTGCCGGTGAATTCCATCAGCGCGTCGTGGAATGCCTGGTGCTTGCCCTGCTTGGCCGAGGCGAGCGCGGCGACGGCGGCGATCTTCGAGGCTTCGCCCAGGATGGGCAGGTCCTTGTAGATGATCTTTACCTTGCCGTCGGCGGCGACCACCGATTTCATCGCCTTGTGGGCCTTCTTGCAGTAGGGACACTGGTAGTCGTTGAAGTCGACGATGACGACATCGCCGTTCGGGTTGCCGCCGATCGGGCTGTCAGCGTCGCGGAACAGTTCGGCCTGGTTCTCCTGGACGCCTTTCTGCGCGGCGGCGCTTTGCTGGCCGTCCTGCTTGCGCTCCAGCTCCTGCATCGCCTCGACCAGCACTTAGGGGTTGGCGAGCAGGTATTCGCGGATGTTCTTGCCGAGCGCCGCCTTGTCGGCTGGGACCGTCGCCGGTGCGGCAGCAAGTCGGCCGGGCTCGATCGTGCCGACGGCAAGCAGCGCGCCGGCGCCCAGGAGGCCGGCGCAGATGAGCAAAAGGACCGAACGCATGGTGATGATCTCCAGAAGCTATCGGCCTTTGCCCGGCCGCGTGTTGATGTAAGCCTTGATATCCTGGGCGCGCTGCCAGGCCGGCGTGCCCGATTGCAACTGTCGTACGGCGGCGTCGGCATGGGCCTGCGCCTCGGCGCGCTGGCCGCGCAGGATCGCCATCTCGGCGCGCGCGAGGGACGTCATACCGGGATTGTTGAGCCTTGAATAGCCGGACGCCATCAACCGCCACAGGTCGAACGAGTCGGCTTCCTGCTGCCTCGCCAGTTCGAGGTTGCGCACGGCCTCGCGGTCGTTGTCGGCATTGTTGGTCTCGAGCAGGGCGCGCGCGAAGTCGATCTTGATGATGGCCGAACTCGGCAGAAGCTGGACGGCACGGCGATAGGAGACCACGGCGTCGGCGGTGTGCCCGTTCTCAAACAGCATCTGGCCGCGCACCTCGTTGAAGTAAGGATCGTTGGGATATTCCTTGATCAGACCGTCGATGCCGAGCAGCGCCGAGCCCAGGGCGCCCTTGCGATACCAGGCGATGGCGCGCGCATAGCGCGCCGGCACCGAACGGTCGGCCTCGGCGAAGTGCTGCAGTGCCGAATCAGGGGTGACGAAGCCCATCAGCTTGGCCACGATGCGATGGTGCATCATGAGGAATTCCGGTGAATCCGGCTTGTTGACGTAGGGCGAACGCGCCGCCGCCTCTTCGAACGCCGCGATGCGGTCCGGGGTCAGCGGATGCGTCGACAGGTAGGGATCGCGCTGGCTGGCCGCCATGCGCTCTTCCCGCTGCAGCACGCGCAGGAAATCGACCGCGCCCTTGGGCGACTGGCCGGTGCGCTGCAGGAAGGTGATGGCGGCCTGGTCGGCCGAGTTTTCCTGGGTCTGTGTGTAACGCAGGAAAGACAGCAGCGACCCTGGCACGTTGGTGGTGCCGACGCCCGTCGTCGGACCGCCTCGGCCGACGGCGCCGCCCGACGCGGCGCTGCCTGCCATGGCGCCACCCGCGAGGATCAGCTCGAGAATCTGCAGAGTGGTGAGCGCGCGCAGCTCTTCCTGCATGCGCGCCAGATGGCCGCCGGCGATGTGGCCGCTTTCGTGCGCCAATACCCCGATCAGCTGGTTGGGCGTCTCGGTCCGCATGATCAAGCCGGTATTGATGAAGATCCGCTGGCCGCCCGCCACGAAAGCGTTGAGCGTGTTGTCCTGGACGAGCATGATCTCGACGCCGTTGGGGTCGAGACCGGCCGCTTTCCAGATCGGTATGACCATGGCGCGGATATCGTTCTCGATCTCGGCGTCGCGGATGAGATTGAGACGTTGACCTTGCTGTGCGCTCGCGGCACGAAGCGGCGCCAGCGCGAAGAGCGCCAGACTGAAGAGGGTGATGATGCGTCTAAACACGGTCGGCACAGGATCCTGGCAGGCTAGAAACGCCGGGCGGCCGCGTCAATTGCGCAACCTGGCGCTGGCGGGCGTGCTTTTGCTGGGTGCATGTGGCAGAAGTGAGACGGACCGGGAGAGCGATGCTGCTGCCAACGCGGCCAACCCTGGCGGGTACCGGCAGAGCAAGGCGGGCCTTTCGGCCGTCGTGTCCTCAGGGTCGTTTGCCGCGGTGTCGGCCGACGAAAGCCGGGCGGCCGAGATCGGGCGCGAGATCCTGCAGAGCGGCGGCAATGCCACCGATGCTGCGGTCGCGATGTATTTTGCGCTGGCGGTAACCTTGCCGTCGGCCGCGGGACTGGGCGCCTCGGGCGCCTGCATCGTGCAAGACGACAAGACCAAGACCGCCGAGGCCTTCGTGTTCCCGCCGATCGCGGCGCCGGGTACGGTCGGTGGTCAGCCGTTCACCGTACCGTCGGGCATCCGCGGCGTCACGTTGATGCACATCCGCCATGGCCAGTTGCGCTGGGAGCAGGTCGTTGCGCCGGCCGAACGGCTGGCCCGCTTCGGCGTGCCGGTGTCGCGCGCGCTGTCTCGGGACCTGCAGGCCGGCGCCTCCCTGCTGGGCAACGACCGCGAGACGCGGCGTATCTTCGCGAAGGGCGCCGGCGGCATGGTGACGGAAGGCGATGTCTGGAGGCAGTCCGATCTCGCCGGGACGCTGGGGGCGATCCGCCAGCGCGGCGGCGGCGAATTCTTCCAGGGCGCGCTGGCGCGCACCCTGTCCGAACAGGTCACTCAAATGGGCGGCAACCTGCCGCTCGAAGCGATGCGCAACGCCGTGCCGCAGTCCGGGCCGCCGACCACTGAGTCGTATGGCCGCCGAAAGGTCTATGTCGCGCCGCCTCCCGCCGCCGGCGCCCAGGCGTTGGCCGGCTGGAAAGGCCAGGCGCCAGGCGGCCCCGCGCCGACCAATTCCGGCGGATTTTCCGGACTGGTCGCCGTCGACAGCAAGGCGGGGGCTGCCGCCTGTACCCTGTCGATGGGCCAGCTCTTCGGCGCACGGGCGATCGTGCCCGGCACCGGCGTGCTGCTCGGTGCGGCGACCCCCGATGCGGGATCGGTCAGTCCGGTGATCATCGCCAGCGCCAACAACGGCGAGTTCACCTTTGCCGGGGCAGGCGGTGGCGCCCCGACGGCGGCGCAGGAGACCGGTATGGTCGCGCGCGGGACGGTGGAGGAAGACAAGGACATTGTTGCCGTGCTGAACGCCCGAGGTGGGCAGGGCGGCACCGTCAACGCCATAGTCTGCCCGTCAGGCCTGCGCAGCAGCCCCGCGACTTGCCGAGGTGCGATCGATCCGGCTGGTGCGGGGCTCGCGCTGCTCGCCGTCGCCCGCTAGGCGCGGCCGATGTCGGGCAAGCTCTCGCGCCGCGGCGGCGCGGTCGATCCGTTCATCGTCATGGACGTGATGGCCGCCGCCGCCGAGAAGGAGGCGGCCGGCGGTACCGTCATCCATCTCGAGGTCGGCCAACCCAGCACGCCCGCGCCGAAGGCGGCCCTCGCCGCCGCCCACGCCGCGCTCGATACCGACCGCATCGGCTATGTCGCGGCGCTCGGCATCCCCGCGCTGCGCCAGCGCATCGCACGCCACTACCGCGAGGCCTACGGTGTCGAGATCTTGCCTGACCGCGTGATCGTCACGACCGGTTCGTCGGGCG
>DATHNU010000773.1:0-3175 GCA_035485695.1 Reyranella sp.
AGGATTGGCGAGCGTCGGCCGGCGCACCAGACCTCGGCCCGTTCTCCTTCGTTCTTTGATATCCACGGTCACGGCGCTTCCAATCAAGACTCTTGCAGAAGGGGCGACTACTTCTACGGAAAAGTATCGTATTGGTTCCGGGCTCCCGAACCGCCCGGCCGACGGCCGGAGATCATACGTCGAAACGAAGGTCTGTTGAAGGAAACGCCACGATGTCCGAACCGCTTCCCGCTTTGTGCCTGATCGCCGTGCCCGGGCGCCGGCGCCGTACCATCGAACTGTGCCAGGAGGCCGAACGGCGCGGATATGCCGGCATCTATGTGCCGAGCCCGTTCGGCAACATGTCGATGTGCGAGGCGATGGCGTGGAACACCCAGTCGGTCACGTTCGGCACCTCGATCGCGCCGATCTACCAGCGCACCATCGTCGATTTCGCGCAGAGTGCCGCGATGATGCACGAGGTCTCGGGCGGACGGTTCCGGCTGGGCATCGGCATCGCGCACGGCCCGTCGCACGTGCGCATGGGCGTGACGCCAGGCAAGCCGCTGGCCGATACACGCGCGTTCATCGAGAAGTTCCGCGCCGAGGAATCGTTCGGCGCCCTGCCGCCGATCATCGTCGCGGCGCTGCGCAAGCGCATGGTGGCGCTGTCGGGCGAGCTCGCCCAGGGGGTGGTGTTCGCCAACGCCGCGCTGTCGCACATGGGACAGTCGCTGGCGGCGCTGCCCGCGGCGAAGCGCAACGATGCGGACTTCTTCATCGGCAACATGATCCCGACCTGCATCAACGACGACGTCGAGGCCGCCAAGGCGGTCAACCGGCGCACGCTCACCAATTACGCCTTCCTGCCGAATTACCGGAACTACTGGAAGGAGGCCGGCTACGTCGAGGAAATGGACGCGATCGAGACGGCCGTCGCCGAAGGACGCCGCGACGACGTGGCGAAATATCTTTCGGACAAATGGCTTTCGGACAACACGCTGTTCGGGCCGGCGGCGAAAGTGCGCGACGGTGTCGCCGCCTGGCGCGCGGCCGGTGTGCACACGCCGATCCTGGTGCCCTCCTCGGCCGCCGGCAACCAGATGAAGGCGATCGAGGAAGTCTTCGCGACGTTCGGGTGAGGGAAAGTCGCTTGTTCAAGCACTGATCGAACGCAGGGCTCCGAATATTTTTCCGTCGTCTCGACCGGAGCGCGAAGCGCGGAGCGGAGAGACCTTGTCTCCACGACATGCAGCTTATCGTGGAGACAAGGTCTCTCCGCTCGGGTCTACGGCCCTCGGTCGAGACGACGGAAATATAGGCGATGCTGCAGCGTCACCCGTGGACGGCAGAATTCGGGGTGGCGGCCGCGAAGAGGTGGTCGGTGGATGGGGAAACCGCGCCCTGAAGCATCGTGTTCAGGTCGTGTGCGGCAGCGCCGGTCGCGTCGCCCATCGCGGACATGTATTGCAGGAGCAAGGCGGGCGAGAAGGCTGTCCCCGGCGCCGCGGCCGCAGGCCGGTCGTCGAACAGCGAGGCGCCGGGCGCCACGCGCCAGGCTTCGGCGAAGCTGCCGAGAATCTGGTCGGTGCTGAGCGGCGGCTGCAACACGGAGCCGTTGGGCAGCTGGAAGTCTGTCGCCTGGCCGCTGTTGCTGCCGAGCAGACCCTGCACCGATCCGGGGCCGTCATGCGGTCCGAGCCCGACCGACCAGTCCAGCCAGCCGCCCTGACCTGTGACGGCGACGGTGAGGGACTCGCCGCCGCTCCAGGTCAACCGGTAAGTGGTCGAGGAAAGCCGCGCAAGCGTGCCATCCGCCAGGTTCTGCGTGGCACCGACCTGCAGTCCGGTGTCCGCCACGCCATTGATATAGACAGGATTGGCCCGGCCGACGGCGAAGGTCACGCGGTCATCGCCAAGTTGGGCGGCAAGCGCGGTCGTGATGCTGGTGGCGCCGGGGGCGGTCGCGGTCCGGATCTCGATCAGCCAGGGATTGCCGGGATCCGTCGAGCGCGCGGCGACGAAATCACCGAGGGCCTGGAAGTCGTAATGCAGGCCGTCGAAGGTGGTCATATGGACGTCGCCGATGCCGCCCGTGACATTGGTGCCGCCGAGGCCGTCGTCCTGCACGGTAAAGCCGTTCGACGCGTAGTTGCCGGCGACAAGGAGTCGAATGGCTCCCAGGGGGGTGCCGAGCGTCAGCACGCCGTCGAAGAAGCTGGCGCTGGTCGCATCGATGCCGGCGATGTCCAGCACGTCTCCCGGGCTGAAGCCGGTGATCGTGCCCGAGAAGGCGCGCGCATCGTTGAGCACGGCCCGCGCGTTCGGATTGAAGGCCAGCGTCTGGCCGGCACCGACCGCCGCCTGCACCGTGAGTGTTGCGCCAGTGGCGACCGAGAGCGTGCCTGAGCCCATGACGCTGCCGTAGAGCAGCAGGTTGCCGCCGGCCGCCGCGATCGCGCCCTCATTGTCGATGTCGGTCAGCATCACGGTGTCGTTGCCGCCGGCGTTGCCCGAGATCGTGCCGGCGCCCAAGACGAGACCGCCTGCGGCGACGTCGATGGCGCTGGCGAGGACGGTGGCGTTGGCGCCGCCCAAGGTGACCAGGCCGGTGGCGCCGACCGACAGCGCGCCGGTCATCGCGAACGAGGCGGCATCGTCCGCACTTTCGCCGACCGTCACCGTGCCGGCGCCGGCGGCGCCGCCGACGGCGGCGTTGCCGAAGACCAGCAGCCTGCCATACCAGCCGATATCGATCCGGCCGCTGCCGCCGGCGATGCCGCCGACCGTGAGCAGGCCGGTGTTGGTTACGTTGGTGGTGTCCGCGATGGTCGCCTGTGCGGCGCCGACGGCGACTTCACTGCCATTCTCGATCTCGAGGATGCCGGCACCACCGGCGCCGACGGCCAGGGTACTGGAGGCGGCCCCGGCATCAGCGACCAGCAGTTCGCCGCCATCGAGCGTGACCGCCCCCTGGCTCCCGGCGCGCGAGCCGATCGTGGCATTGGAGGCGGTCGCCTGGCCGGTGGTGCCGTTATCCATGCCGTCGATCAGCAGCGAGCCGATGCCGGCGTCGCCGACGGTGAGCTGGCCCGACGTCATCCATTCGCCGCCATTGACGACGACGCTGCCCTGGCCGCCCGCCAGCTGGCCGATGTCGGCGGCGTCGCCCAAAACGCTCGCAGCGACGCCCAGC
>DATHNU010000774.1:0-2085 GCA_035485695.1 Reyranella sp.
GATGCCCAACTGCACCACCCCAGGCGAGCCCGTGAAATCGACATCGATGCCGTCGGGCCCAATGGTGAGCGCGGCCTTGATCTCCATCGACTGGCCGTTGATGCCGTCGACCATCATCGAATTGCGATAGGTGCCGTGCGGCAGCCTGTTGATGGCGGCAAGGCTCGCCTCGCGCGAATGGTCGAGGATATGCTTGCCGAGATCGTCGAGATGCTCCAGCCCAAACTCGTCCATCATGGCGATCAGGCGCTTGCCGCCGACCTCGTTGCTGGAGATCTCCGAGTAGATGTCGCCAATCACCTGCACCGGCTCGCGCACATTGGCGGCGATGATGTCGATCAGCCACTGGTTCATCTCGCCCTTGTCGACGATCTTAGTGATGGGCAGGTAAAGGCCCTCCTCGTAGACCTGCTGCGCCGCGCCCATGATGCCGCGGCCGCCGATATCGACCACGTGCAAGGTGCAGGCGAACAGCCCGACGGCTGAGCCGCGGCGGAAGGTCGGCGTGACGATCACGATGTCGTTGAGATGGCCGGTGCCCTGCCAGGGGTCGTTGACGATGAAGGCGTCGCCGTCGGCCATCTTGGCCAGCGGGACCTTGGCCAGGACGTGGCCCACGCTCATCGCCATCGAGTTCACATGGCCCGGCGTCCCGGTGACGGCCTGGGCCAGCATGCGGCCTTGGCGGTCGTAAACGCCGGCCGACAGGTCGCCCGCTTCGCGGGTGGCCGTGCCGAAGGCGGTGCGCACCAGCGTCTGCGCCTGCTCCTCGACGACCGAGATCAGGCGGTTCCACATCACCTGGTATTCGATACGGCTCAGCGGATGGTTGCTTCTCATGGTCATTGCGCGGCCTCCTGAAGAACGGCCGCCTTGGCCGTGAGACGAATGGCGCCCGACGGATCGAGCGTGGCGACGAAGGTCGAGGTGACGACGGTGGTGGTTTCGTCCTCGGCGATGATGGCAGGGCCCTGCAGCGTATGTCCTGGCCTGAGGGAGCTGCGGTGATAGACCGGCACGGACGTGAAGTCGCGCAGCATCGGGTCGAACAGGTTTCGAGTTTCATCGGAGCGCGGGCCTCCGGCCCGCTCATGAGTGCGGGCCGGAGGCCCGCGCTCCGCTTGATCTCCGATGCGACCAGGGGCCGGCGTCTCGGCGCGCAGGATCCAAGCGGTGACCTCGACATCGACGCCGGGCACGACCCTGTTGAACAGGGCGCGGTAGCCCGCCTCGAAGCGCTTGCGCAGCTCGGCGATCGATGCCGCCGTGAACGGCCCATCGGGCAGCTCCACCAGGATCTCATGGCCTTGCCCGGCATAGCGCATGTCGGCGCTGCGGCTGATCGAAATGGTGGCGGACGGCGGTGCACCCAGCTTCACGACTCCAGTCGCCTCCTTCTCCATCTCGCTAAACATGGCATTGACCGAAGCGGCATCGAAGCTGCCCAGCCGCACGAAACGGCTGCGCACCACTTCAAAGGCAATCGGCGCACGTAAAAAACCGACGGCCGAGCCGACGCCGGCGCTGGCGGGAATCAGCACATCCGTGATGCCGAGCTTTTCGGCGAGGCGGGCGGCATGCAGCGGCGCGCCGCCGCCGAAGGCGATCAGGGTGCGGCCCTCGAGTTCGGCGCCGCGTTCGACGGCATGCACGCGCGCGGCATTGGCCATGTTTTCCTCGACCATCTCCGAGACGCCGAAGGCCGACAGCGTGGTGTCGAGCTCAAGCGGCACGCCCACATGCGTGTCGATCGCGGTTCGGCTCAGGCTGGCATCGAGCATGATCGAGCCGCCGGCGAAGCGGTCGGGATCGATGCGACCCAGCACGACGTTGGCGTCGGTGACGGCGGGCCGCGTGCCCCCCAGCCGGTAGCAGGCCGGGCCGGGATCGGAACCGGCGCTTTCGGGGCCGACGGTGATGCGCTTCATCTCGTCGACACCGGCTAGCGAGCCGCCGCCGGCACCGATCTCGACCATCTCGATCACCGGGATGCGCACCGGCAGACCGCTGCCTTTCATGAAGCGGTAGCGGCGATCGACCTCGAAGCTGCGCGAGGCCATGGGCTTGCCGTCGTCGATGATGCAG
>DATHNU010000775.1:0-2714 GCA_035485695.1 Reyranella sp.
GCCGCCCAGCAAGGCGAGCTCATCGGTGTGGGTCGTGAGGTAGTTGGGTTTGATCGCCGGCCGCGCGAAGGGATCGGCGGAGGCCGCCATGATGGTGCCGCGGCTGTCGGGCTTCACGACGCAGACCACGCAGCTCATGCCAGGCTTCTCGTCGAGTTGGCCAAACTTCAGGGGATTCGTGCTGCCCGGCGTGAACAGCAGCTGCAGGTCGGGTGAGGCCAGGCCTTCGCGGCTGTCGCAAAAGAGCTGCGCCGTCGTGACGCCGAAGGTGAGGGCGCCCTTGCCGGTGAGCGCAAAGCGCAGGATCTCCGGCAGCACGCGCGGGAAGCGGGCGACCTCGTTCACGGTCGGCGTGCCGTGCACGCGATGCACGACCCGGATCACGTAGTGGTCGATCAGGTTCGAGCCCACGCCCGCGAGGTCATGCACCACCGGAATGCCAAGCGACTGCAGGTGCGCCGCCGGCCCGATGCCGGAGACATGCAGGATATGCGGCGAGTTCACCGTGCCGCCCGACACGATCACCTCGCGGTCGGCGCGCACCTCGATGAGGTTGCCGCCGCGCTGGAAGGAAACACCGAAGCAGCGCTTGCCCTCGAACAGGAGCTTGCCGCCCTGCGCCTCGGTTTCGACCCTTAGGTTCGGGCGACCCCGCGCCTCGCGTAAAAAGGTCTGCGCCGTAGAGCCGCGAAAGCGGCCGCGCCGCGTCATCTGCGAATAGCCGACGCCCGAGCGCTGCTTGCCATTGAGGTCGGGATTGAACGGAAAACCCGCCTGCTGAGCGGCTTCGACGAAGCGGTGGGTGAGCGGCAGGATGGTGCGGTAGTCCTCGACCTTGAGCGGGCCGCCTTGGCCGCGCACCTCGGAATCGCCGCCTTGCACGTAATGCTCGGACTTCTTGAAGTAGGGCAGCACGTCGTCGTAGCTCCAGCCGCGATTGCCCATCTGCGCCCAGCCGTCGAAGTCGGCCGGCGCGCCGCGCACATAGAGCATGCCGTTGATCGAACTTGAGCCGCCCATCACCCGGCCGCGTGGCCATTCCATGCGGCGCTCGCCCGTGCCCTTCTCGGGTTCGGTGGCGAAGTTCCAGTTGACCAGCGGATTTCGGATCAAGGAGCGCATGCCGGCCGGAATGTGGATCATCGGATGCCAGTCGCTCGGACCGGCTTCCAGCAGGATCACCGACGCACCCGTTTCCGACAGACGAGACGCAACCACGCAGCCGGCCGAGCCGGCACCCACCACCACGTAATCCGCTCTCATCGCGTCGCTCTCATGGCGTTCTCTCCCGATATCGCTCGACAACGTCCATCGGTTTCCCATACCAAGCAAGACCATTGAAAGGACGGAGCAATGCGCGGTCGTCAGGTGTTTCTAGAGACGCTTCTAGCCCACGGTGTCGATCGTATCTTCGGCAATCCCGGCACGACCGAGAGCCCGTTGCTCGATTCGCTGCTCGACTATCCGCAACTGCAATACATCGTGCATCTGCATGAGGGCGTGGCCGTTGGTGCCGCGAACTTTTACGGCCAAGCCAGTGGCAAGACGGCGTTCGTCAACCTGCACGTGGCGCCTGGGCTGGGCAATGCCATCGGCATGATCTACGGGGCGCTCAAGAACAACACGCCGATGGTCGTGACGGCGGGGCAGCAGGACACGCGGCTCCGGCTGCGCGATCCCGTGCTGGGCCACGATCTCGCCGCGATGGCGGCGCCCGTGACCAAGTGGAGCGTCCAGGTCGAGCGCGCCGACGAGATGGGACCGATCTTGCAGCGCGCCTTCAAGACCGCCAACGAGGCGCCGGCCGGGCCGGTGTTCGTGGCGCTGCCCATCAACGTCATGGAGCAGGAGACCAACGTGCCGGCCGGCAAGCCTGCGCATTTGTTCTCCGCAAGCCACCCCGATCCCGCCGGCATCGAGGCCATGTCGCGGCTTCTGATCGCCGCCAAAAACCCGACCATCGTGGCGGGCGACGAGGTCGCGCGTACGGGCGCCGACAAGACCCTGGAGAAGCTGGTCGAGCGCGTCGGCGCCTCGGTGTGGTTCGAAGGACTGCGCGGTCGCAATTCCTTCCCGACCGACCATCCTGCCTGGCGCGGCACGCTCGCCTTCGATGCGCCCGGGATCGCCAAGCAGTTTGCCGACAACGACCTGGTGCTGATGGTGGGCGGCCCGTTCTTCGAGGAAGTCTGGTACGCGCCGGGCTCGCCGTTCCCCAAGGGATGCAAGGTGCTGCAGATCGAACCGGCGCCGTCGCGTCTGGCCTACAACTTCTCTGTCGATGCCGGCCTCGTCGCCGATGTCGATTCCGCACTCGAGGCGCTGTGGCAGACGACCACCGGCATCAACGGCGCGGAGGCCAGGGCGCGCCAGGAAAAGTTCAGCGCGCAGAAGCAGGCGGACGACGCGGCGCAAAAGGCCCGCGTGCAAAAGGCCTGGTCGCGCACCCCGACCTCGATGGCGCGCGCCATGGCCGAGATCCGGAACGGTGCGCCCGGCAACGTCGTCGTGGTCGACGAGACCATCACCGCCAATCTCGACCTGTTCAAGACCTTCACCTTTTCAGGAGCGGGCGACTATTACAGCGGCCGCGGCGGCGGCATCGGCCAGGGCGTGGCGGGTGCCATCGGCGTCGCCGTGGCAGAAACCAGGCGGCCGATCCTCTGCCTGTCGGGCGACGGCTCGTCGATGTATTCCATCCAGGCGCTGTGGAC
>DATHNU010000776.1:0-3574 GCA_035485695.1 Reyranella sp.
GCCCTCGGTCGAGACGACGGGATTTGGGACTTGCGATAGCCTGCCGCGCGAAGCGTCGGGAGGGAAACGGTTAAGGCAGTCGCGAAAGCGTGCGCCAGGAGACGCTTTGGCTGATGAAGGCGCGCTGATTGGCCAGCGCAGCGGCGAAATCAGGATCGTGATCGGCCTGTTCCTTGATCACGATATCGGCGTTGGCGCGAAAGGCCTTCATGATCTCCGGTGACCACTGCTTGATGACCACGCCCGACGCCTTGAGCTTCTCCAGTGCCAGCCCCTGCATGTGCGGCGAGCGGCTCAGCATCCAGGCGATGTTGGCGCGGCAGGCCGTTTCGATCTGCGCGCGCATGGTCGCCGGCAAGGTGTTCCACTTGTCCTGACGCATCAGAAAATCGAGCACCGCGGACGGCTGCTGCCAGCCCGGCACGTAGTACGGCAGGCCGAGCTTGTCGAAGCCGAGCGCGGCATCGATGGCCGGCGTCGACATCTCGCCGCCATCCACCTTGCCCTGCTGGAGCTGGTAGAAGAATTCGCCGGGCGGAAGCGGCACCAGGGTCGCGCCCATCCGCGACACGATCTCGCCCGCGTAGCGTCCGAAGCGCAGACGCTGGCCCTTGAAATCCGCCACGGTGTTGAGATCGCTGCGGAACCAACCGCCGCCCTTGCCCCCCTGGATGCCGCAGGGAATGCCGGCGACGCCGAGCTTTTCATAGGCCTCGCGGTGGATGCGGCTGCCGTCGCCCTCCAGCATCCAGGACGTCATGTCCTCGGGCCCCAGGCCGAACGGCACGGTCGCGAAGACGCCGAATACCGGCGCCTTGGCGGCCGCATAGCCCGACCAGGTGAAGGCGGCTTCGAGATCGCCCGCGACCACGGCGTCGAGCATGTCGGCGGTGGGCGCCATGCGGCCCGGCTCGATGATCTTGATGGCCAACGCGCCGCCGGACATGTGTTTCACGGTCCGCGTGAAGACCCGGACGCCCTCGCCCGAACCGGGCAAAGCCGGATTGAAGGCGGTCTGCATGGCGATGATGCGACCGGGTGCGGGCCCGAGGTCGGCGGGCTTGTCGGCGGGTTTGTCCTTGTCTCCGGCGACAGCGACACTCGTCGCCGCGAGCACTGCGGCGACGATTGTTACGGCGATAAACTTCTTACGGCGCACGACCGACCATCCGTCGCCCGAGCTCCCCCTGTCCCCAAACCGCCTTTGCGGCGTTTTTCACACCGGCTGATGTTTGCACGCGGCCGGCATCGGAACAAGCAAAAGACAGGCGCTATAAAGCTGCCAATCCCCGGCCGATCAGGATGCGCTGCACGTCGCTGGTGCCTTCGTAGATCTGGCAGACGCGAACGTCGCGCCAGATCTTCTCCACCAGGTAGTCCGAAACGTAGCCGTAACCGCCATGGATCTGAATAGCGGCCGAGCAGACTTCCTCGGCCATTTCGGAGGCATATAGCTTGGCCATTGCGGCCTCCATGAGGCATGGCCGGCCGGCGTCGCGCAGCGTTGCCGCATGCAGGACCATCTGTCGCGCCACCGCGATCTTGGTCGCCATGTCGGCCAGGCGGAACTGGACGGCCTGGTGGTTGACGATCTTGGTGCCGAAGGCCTCGCGGTCGTTGGCGTAGGCGTGGGCGGCGTCGAAGGCGGCGCGCGCCATGCCGACGGCCTGGGCCGCGATGCCGATGCGGCCGGCTTCCAGGTTGGCCAGCGCGATGCGGTAGCCCTCGCCCTCGACGCCCAGCAGGGCGTCGGCGCCGACGGCACAGCCCTCGAAGACGATCTGGCAGGTATCGGACGATTTCTGCCCCAATTTCTTCTCGATCGACGCCACGCGATAGCCCTGCGTTTTGGTCGGCACGATGAAGCAGGAGATGCCGCGCTTCGCGGCGGCCGGGTCGGTGACGGCGAAGACCAGCGCCATGTCGGCGGAGCGGCCCGAGGTGATGAACTGCTTCACGCCGTTCAGCACCCAGCCATTGCCGCGCCGCTCGGCCCGGGTCCGGAGATTCGAGGCATCCGAGCCGGCCTGCGGCTCGGTCAGGCAGAAGGCGCCCAGGACCTCGCCGCGCGCCAGCGGCTTCAACCAGCGCTCCTTCTGCTCGGGCGAGCCGTAGGCCAGCAGCGCCGCGCAGTCCGGCGAATTGTTGACGCTCATCACGGTGGACAGGCCACCATCGGCCGCCGCGATCTCCTCCAGCGCCACGACGTACGACACCATGTCGGCGCCGCTGCCGCCCCATTCAGCGGGCACGCACATGCCCATGAATCCCAGGCGGCCCATCTCCGCCAGCAGCGGCCGCGGGATCTCGCCCGCCGCCTCCCAGGCGCGGACATGCGGCGCGATCTTCTCCCGCGCGAAGGCGCGCGCAGTGTCTCGGATCAGGGTCTGTTCGTCGCTGAGCAGCATTGCCCTACCAGACGATCGCGCTGCCGTCGTAGCTGATAAAGCGGCCGCTGTCGGCGGATTTCAGCCCGTCGATCACCTTCACCATCGCCGGCACGCTTTGCTCGATGGTGAGCGGCGCGGCCTCGCCCCCCATGTCGGTCTTCACCCAGCCGGGATGCAGCACCACGCAGATCAGGCCCTGGCCCGCGGTGTCCTTCGCCAGACTGGTCCAGTGCATGTTGAGCGCAGCCTTACTGGCGCGATAGGGGTAGCGGCCGCCATCGTTCAGCCCGATGCTGCCGAGCACGCTCGAGATCGCAATCATCTTGCGATCCTTCGAGCGGGTGACGTGCTCGAGGAAGGCTTCGGCCATCATCAGCGGGGCGAGTGCGTTGACCTCGAACGTGTTGCGCCACACTGCGGGGTCGATCGAGCCGAGCGTGACCACATCGCGGCCGCCGACGCCGGCATTATTGATCAGCACGTCGATCGCCTCGCCCGAGAGCTTCTGCGCCAGCGTGGCCACCGCCTTGTGGTCCGTCACTTCAAGCTTGTGGCAGTGCACGTCGCCCTTGATCGCCTTCAGCGAAGCGGCCGCGGGATCGCGGGCGCAGGCATGCACCTTCCAGCCCCTAGCCGCATACTGCTTGACGAAGTCCAGGCCGAGCCCACGGGTTGTGCCAGTGATCAGGACGGTCGGCATGTCGTTCTCCCAAATACCCTAGCTGTGGCTGAGCAGGCGAGCGCGCTGGCGCTGCCAGTCGCGGTCCTTGATCGCCTGGCGCTTGTCGTGCGCCTGCTTGCCGGTGACCAGGGCGATCTCGATCTTGGCGCGGCCGCGCTGATTGAAATAGAGCTGCAGCGGCACGACGGTGCGGCCCTCGCGCTGGATGGCCCCGACCAGCTTGTTGATCTGCTTCCTGTGCAGCAGCAGCTTGCGCGGCCGCCGCGGCTCGTGATTGAAGCGATTGCCCGAGGCGTATTCGGGGATGTTGGCATTGACCAGCCAGGCCTCGCCGCCTTCCTCGGTGACGTAGGACTCGGCGATCGTGCTGCGCCCGCCGCGCAGCGACTTGACCTCGGTGCCGGTCAGCGCCAGCCCGGCCTCGAAGGTCTCCTCGATGAAGTAGTTGTGCCGCGCCTTGCGGTTCTGGGCCACCACCTTGCGGTCCAGGTCCGGTTTCTTC
>DATHNU010000777.1:0-8048 GCA_035485695.1 Reyranella sp.
GCTGACCAAGCGCGGCCAGCATCTGGGCGAAGACATCAAGATGTGCGGCGTGCCGGTGCACAGCCACGAGGCCTACCTGTCACGGCTGATCCGCCAGGGTTTCAAAGTCGCGGTCTGCGAGCAGGTCGAGGATCCGGCCGAAGCCAAGAAGCGCGGCGCCAAGTCGGTGGTCGAGCGCGCCGTGGTGCGGGTCATCACGCCAGGCACCTTGACCGAGGATTCGCTGCTCGATGCGCGCAGCCACAACTATCTCGCCGCCATCGCCGAGGCGCAGGGCGAGCTGGCGCTGGCCTGGCTCGACCTCTCGACCGCGGACTTCGCGACCCAGCCGATCCTGCCCGGCCAGCTCGCCGCGGCATTGGCGCGGCTCGCGCCCGGCGAAGTGCTGGTGCCTGATCGCTTGCTGGCGCGCGAGCCCTTGAAGACGGTGCTCGAGGAATGGAACGCGGTGCTGACGCCGCTGCCCGGGGCGCGCTTTGACAGCGACAATGCGCGCAAGCGCCTGCAGGCGGCTTTCAACGTCGCCGCCCTCGACAGCTTCGGCGCGTTCTCGCGGGCCGAGACGGCCGCCTGCGGCGCGCTGCTCGACTACGTCGAGCTCACCCAGGCCGGCAAGCGGCCGGCGCTGGCGCCGCCGCGCCGCGAACGCGCCGACGGCACGATGGAGATCGATCCCGCCACGCGGCGCAATCTCGAGCTGGTGCGCGGCCTCGACGGACGACGCGACGGCAGCCTTCTGGCCACCATCGACCGCACCCTGACCGGCCCCGGCGCGCGCCTGCTGGCCGAGCGCATCGCAGCACCTTTGACCGAGCGCGCTGACATCGAACGCCGTCTCGACCTGGTGCAGCTCTTCGTCGAGCGGCCGGCCGTGCGCGAGCGTGTGCGGGACGCGCTGCGCCGCACGCCTGACATCGAACGCGCGCTGCAGCGTCTCTCGGTCGGCCGCGGCGGCCCGCGCGATCTTCTGGCCCTGAAGGACGGTCTCGACTCTGGCGAGGCGCTGGCCACGACGCTCCGCGCCGAGCCCGAGGCGCTGGCGCCGCCGCCTGCACCGCTCGCCGCCATCGTCGCGGCCTGCTCCGACCACCGCGCGCTGATCGACGCCCTGGCCGTGGCCCTGGCCGACGAGCCGCCGCTGTTCGCGCGCGACGGCGGCTTCATCCGGATGGGCTACCGCGCTGAGCTCGACGAGCAGCGCACCCTGCGCGACGACAGCCGCAAGACGGTGGCGGCGCTCGAGGCGAAATACCGGAGCGCAAGCGGCGTGCCGTCGCTGAAGATCCGGCACAACAACATGATCGGTTACCACATCGAGGTGACGGCCACGCACGCCGACAAGCTTGACTTGGTGGCGCTGGGATTCACGCGCCGCCAGTCGATGTCCAACGCCACGCGCTTCAGCACGGCGGAGCTGGCGGAACTTGAGACCCGCATCGGCCGCGCGGCCGACCAGGCGCTGGCGCTGGAACTCGGGATCTTCGACGAGCTTGTCGCCAAGGTGATGGCGGTTTCGGCCGCCGTGGCTGCGGCCGGCCGCGCGCTGGCGGCCCTCGATGTCGCGGCCGCCTTGGCCGAGCTCGCCGCCAGCCAGAACTACGTGCGCCCCGTGCTGAGCGAGGAGCCGGCCTTTGCGGTCCAGGGTGGCCGCCATCCCGTGGTCGAGGCGGCGCTGCAGCGGCAAGGTGGCACGGGCTTCGTGCCCAATGATTGCGACCTCGGCACGCAACGCCGGCTGTGGTTGCTGACCGGCCCCAACATGGCCGGCAAGTCGACCTTCCTGCGCCAGAATGCGCTGATCGCCGTGATGGCCCAGGCCGGCTCCTTCGTGCCGGCCAAGGAGGCGGTCATCGGCATCGTCGACCGCCTGTTCAGCCGGGTGGGCGCGGCCGACGACCTGGCGCGCGGCCGCTCGACCTTCATGGTCGAGATGATCGAGACGGCGGCCATCCTCAACCAGGCGACGGCCAGAAGCCTGGTGATCCTGGACGAGATCGGCCGCGGCACGGCGACGTTCGATGGTCTGTCGATCGCCTGGGCCACGCTCGAGCATCTGCACGACGTCAACAGATGCCGCGCGCTGTTCGCCACTCACTTCCACGAGTTGGGGGCGCTCAAGGAACGACTGGCGGCGCTGGCGCCCTACACCATGCGCGTCAAGGAATGGCAGCACCAGGTCGTGTTCCTGCACGAAGTGGCGCCGGGCGCCGCCGACCGTTCCTACGGCATCCATGTCGCCCAGCTCGCCGGTCTTCCCTCAGCCGTCGTGTCGCGCGCCGAGGAGGTGCTGGCGGCGCTGGAGAAGGGCGAGCAGTCGGGCGCGGTGAGCCGGCTCGCCGACGACCTGCCGTTGTTTGCCGCCGCACCGGCACGGCCGGCCGGCGGCGTCGCGAAGCCTCAGGAATCGGAAGTCGAGAAGGCGTTGGGCGAGGTCAATCCCGACGAGCTCTCGCCGCGCGAAGCGCTGGAGTTGCTCTACGCTCTGCGCCGACGCCTTCCACGGTCCAGGTGATCTTAGAGCCGCCCGTTCACGACAGACGGCGGTACAGGCGAGCGTCCGGCTCGGGTTGCTGCCAGCCGGACACCTCGCGAAAGAGAGTTGCGAGCCCATAGCCCACGAAGGCGAGCAGCAGGGCGTCGATCAGCCGATGGGCGGCCGTAACGGCGGCGGACTTCCACGGTCCGTCGGGCAGATAGCCGGCGAGAGATGCCAGGCCCGGGTCGGCCAGCAGCCAGAGCGTGACCGCACCGCCGATCAGCAGGAAGAGATGGACCTGCAGCGGCCGGCCCCAGGCGAAGGCCTGGCGCAGCGAGGAGGGTTCGCCGGCCGCGAGCGATGGCAGCATCAGCGCGAACAGCGAAGCCGCCGCCGTCCACAGCACCGCCGACAGCGCGACGTGAGGCAGAAGCGCCAGCCCCGTCGCCATCAGGCCGAGGATGGCGGCAAAGACGAGGAAGCGCAGGGCGATGGTCGAGCCGCGCAGCGCATCGGCTTCTTCGCACGGGTGCGCATCCTCGAGCAGCGCTTCCTTGATCCAGCGGTCGAGGAACATCGCGTAGATCAGCGCGAACAGGACATCCCAACCCCAGTGATGGCGCCAGTCGACCAGCGCCCGGTTCGATTCGAGGATGTAGGTGATGGCGGCGGCAAGGCCTGCGATCGGCAGCGCGATGAGCCAGAACACGCCTTGATGGCGCAGCCAGAAGACCAGCGCCTTGACCAGCACCAGGCCAAGGGACGGAGCGTCGCTGTCATGAGGCCGAGCGATCATCGCCTGTAGTCTACCGCAGGCGACAGCGAGCGTCATCGACAGCCTCTCTTGATCGCCGCCGATATTGATTCATTCAGCGTCGGCGAACCTTGTTGCTACTCCGCCGTCAGCCCGAGCGTGCGGCCCGGATAACCGGCCGCATCGAAGTACTGAACCGCGCCCACGCTTTGAGTCATCAGCACGGTGACGTGTCCGGCGGCGTCGGGCTGGGAGCGCACCGTGTTCGACTTGACGTCGGGCGCCGCGCCGTTGGGCATGGCCTCGCTCAGTACGCGACCGGTGAGCTGGCCTTTGTCGGCAATTTTCAGGCTCAGCAGATGGGCGATCGTGCGCCCGAGATCGGCATTGCTCGCCGGCGCCTTGTTCTCGAAATGCTGCTTAAAGCTCGGGCCCTTGGCGCCCATGGTGTTGCGCGTGTCGGCGCGCGAGAAGCTGCCGTGCATGCCCTGGCCCTGCTGCAGGCTGGTGTCGGCCACTTCGACGCCGCAGGTCGTCGGATCGGCGCAGCCGGTCGAGAAGGAGCGGAAATTGACGACGATGGACGGGATCGGCGTGGCGGCCGCGCCCTTCAGCGCAATCGCCGACAGCGGCAAGGTGCCGGGGATCGGGCCCAGCGCCTCGTCGACGAACAGGCCGCTCGTATAATCCTGCTCGGACAGCAGCGCCACGATCTTGGCGGCCAGCGCCTTGTCGGCCTTGGGCAGGTAGACGAGGTCGGAGCCGCCATTGGCCGCGACGACGACCTCGGGATGGGAGGGATCGCTGCCGATCAGCCCGTTGCCGCGGGCCGGCACGACGCCGGTCGGCACCTCGGCGTTCTTGGAGTCGGGGTCGTTGAGCGGCAAGCCGAGCGCGTGCGCGATGTCGATCGCCAGGAAGCCCGACGGCAGCTGGCCGGCCGGCACATCCTTGTAGCTCTGCTGCGCCGCCCAGCTCGTGGCGCTTTCCTTGGAGATGGTCGAGAAGCCGTGATCGGAGGTCAGGATCACGTCGGTCGCGCCGTCCAGCCCCTGTTCCTTCAGCGCCGCCAGAAGCTTGCCGAGGTTGTCGTCGGCATTCTTGATGGCGGCGAGCGAGGTCGGGCCGTTGATACCGGGAACCAGCCGGCCGAGGCTGTCGCCCTGATTGTGCTGCGTGCCGTCAGGATCGCGCGACCAGAACACCATCAGGAACGGCTTGTTGCGTTCCTTGAACAGCGGCAGCACCACCTTGGTGGCGACGTCGGTCAGATGGGTCTGTTGCGGCAGGTTGGCGACCGTCGTGCCGGGCGTCGTGCTGTTGCCGGCCTTGAGGTTCTCGCCGCGTCCCGGCGTCTGCACGGGAAGCCCGGCCGCGGCCAGGCGCTTGGCCACGTCGTCGGCCAGCGGGATGCCGCCGGGCCGGCCGGTCACGTCGTCGAAAATGATGGTCTGCTGGCCGGTCCGCTCGGTGTGATCGAAGATCAGGGCCGGCCCGACCTTGCCGATGATCGCGGTCGAGAGACCGGCGGCGCGCGCCGCCTTGAGTATGGTATCCTGGTTCAGGTAGTCGCCCGCGAAGTGCTCGTTGATCTCGCCCAGCACTGCGTCGTTCTCGATGAACGGCGTCGCGCTGCCGGCCGCGCCCTGCACCGGGAAGCCGACATAGATCGTGTTGCTGAAATCGCCGGTATCGCCCAGCAGATGGCCGGTCGCCATGCCTGAGGCATTGGCCGTCGTGAAGGTCGGAAACAGCGAATGGGTGTTGGTGAAGCGCACACCCTCGGCCATCAGGCCCGCCATTGCCGGCGCCGTCTTTTCGTTGACCGTGCCGGCCCTGAGCCCGTCGGCCACGAACAGCACGACATTGTGCGGGCGAGACGGCGTTTGGGCGGCGGCTGGGAGCGCCAGCGCTCCCAGGACGGCGGCGAGCAGCAGGCGCATTCGACACTCTCCCTTGGTACGGGAGATAGCCTAAGACCGAATTGTTACAAAAGAGATTTACGAGAACGATTTACGCGCCAGCGCGGCTCCCTCGGCAAGCGCGCGCAATTTGCCGTAGGCGACGGCCAAGGTCATCGGCGCCATGCCGCAATTGGTGCAGGCCTGGATGCGCTCGGGGTCGACGAACTTGGTGGCGAGCTTCAGGGTTTCCGCCACCTCCTCCGGCGCCTCGATCTTGTCCGACGCCACGTCGATGGCGCCCACCAGCACCGTCTTGGTCTTCAAAAGCTTCATCAGCTCGGGTGGCACGTGGCTTTGCCGGCATTCCAGCGAGACCTGCTGGATCTTGCTGCGGTCGAGCGCCGGGAAGGTCTGCTCGTACTGGCGCCAGCTGTCGCCCAGCGCCTCCTTCCACTTGATATTGGCCTCGATGCCGTAGCCGTAGCAGATATGCACCGCCGTCGTGCATTTCAGGCCCTCGGCCGCCTTCTCCAGCGCCGGCACGCCCCACTCGACGGTCTCGCCGAGATAGACGTTGAAGGCGGGCTCGTCGAACTGGATGACGTCGACGCCGAGCTTCTCCAGATCGCGCGCCTCCTGGTTCAGAAGCTCGGCGAAGGCGAAAGCCATCTTCACCCGATCGCCGTAATAGCCGTCGGCCAAGGTGTCGATCAGGGTCATCGGCCCGGGCAGGGTGAATTTGAGCTTGCGGCTGGTGGCGGCACGGGCGACGCGCGCCTCGCGCTCATGCACGAATTTGCGCCGCACGAGCGGCGCCGTGACGGTGGGGCAATCCGCGTCGTAGCGGTTGTTGCGGATGCCCATGCGTACTTTCTTGTCGAAGTCGACGCCGTCGACCTCGGCCAGAAAGCCGTGCACGAAATGCTGCCGCGCCTGCTCGCCGTCGCTCACGATGTCGATGCCGGCCTCTTCCTGGCGGCGGATGGCGAGCAGCGTGGCGTCGTCCTTGGCCTCGAACAGCGGCTGGCCGCTCAAGGTCCAGGGCGCCCACAGCACGTTAGGCGTGGCGAGCCACGAGGGTTTGGGCAGGCTGCCCGCCAGGGTCGTCTCGAACATGTTTCTTCCCCATTTTTGCGTGTCGTCTATTTCGTTGGGCCTACTTCGTTGTACTGGCCGCGAACTCCAGCTCCGCCCGCACTTCGGGCGGCAGGACCTGGCCGAAGGTGCCGGGCGCGCGCCAGTGCAAGGTGCCGAATGCGCCGCAACTCTCGCACACCGAGCGCCAGCTCTCGTGATGCGCGCCGCAGGCCGAGCAACGCCAGGCGCGATCGGCCGGCGCGTCCGCCGCGCGCGCCAGCCATTCGTGCACCTTGGCCTGGTCGGAATGGGCGCCTTCCTCGACCTCGGCCATCATGCGGCAGACGCGGACCGTCGGCTGGGTGCCGCCGGCCGTCTCGAGATAACGCCGCGCTTCGCCCCACAGGCCGGCATCGAGCGAGGCCTGCGCCAGGGCGAGATGGCTTTCAATGTCGTCGGGCTTTTGCGACGCCAGGCGGCGCATGACGCCGACCCGCTTCAACGGCTCGGTCTCGCCCGATGCCTTGAGATAGAGCGCGGCGAGGTCGGGATGCGGCGCCAGCGCCCAGGCACGCTCCAGCGTCTTGGCTGCGCGCTTGCCGTCGCCCGCCTTGATCTGCAGCTCGGCCAGACGGCTGCTGACGGCGATGCGCTCCGGCGCCAGGCCGAACGCCTCGCGCGCCAGCGAAAGCGCATCGGCCGAGTGGCCCGCCTGCTCTTGGGCGCGTTCGGCGGCGCGGCTGCGCTCGACCAGCAGCAGCGCCTTCAAGGTGCGGCCTTTCTCTTGCGTGACGACCCGCCGGCGCAGGCCGGTATCGAGCGTGTCCTGGGCCGCCTTCCATTGGCCGACCTGCGCCTGCATGTCGAACAGCGAATGCACCACCCACGGCGTCTGCGGCCGCAGTTGAAACGCTTGCTCGGCATAGGCCAGGGCCTGCGCCTGGTCGCCCTCGCGCAACGCCTGGCCGATCAGGCCGCGCAGGCCGAGGAAGGCCATCTGCTCGTCGTCGAGCATGGCGTTGAAGGCGCGCTTGGCGCCGTCGCGGTCGTCGGTGAGCTGGGCGGCCTGCGCCGACAGCAGCAAGGTGAGCGCGGGTTCGGCCAGAAGCTTCTCGGCCTTGCGCGCCTGCTTCTGCGCCTCCGCGCCGTCGCCGGCGGCGACCGCGGCCAGGCCCTGGGTGAGCGCGCGATAGCCGCGGCGCCGCCGGCTGTCGCCCCAGCCGTCGAGCAGCGCCCCCGGCGCGCCCACGATCCAGCGATAGAGCAGCCACAGGCCGATGCCGACCAGGATCAGCACGACGATGCCGACCGCGAGCGCGCCGACGCTGGTGTCGAGGCGCCAGCCGCGGAACTCGGCGGTGACCGCGCCGGGACGTTCGGCCAGCCACACCGCGCCCAGCATGGCGACGGCGGCGATGGCGAACCAGATGAGCGTGCGCAGGATGGTCATTGGATCAGCGTGCCGCGCCCAGCAGGGAGATGGCATGCGCGGCCAGCGCGTCGATCGCGCGCTTGGCGGCAAGATGGGCCTCGGCGCGCGCCAGCCACGCCTGCGTGGCCTTGCTGGTCTGCGGCGGCAGCGACTTCACGAGGTCGACCGCTTTGACGAGATCGCCCGCGTCGAGCGCCGCTTCGGCCCGCGCGAGCTTGGCCTCGGTCGAATCGCCCGGCACGTCGTCGCCGACCCGGCGCAGCGAGACGATGCCCCGGACCTTGCCCAGAAGCCGCTCGCCGAACGAATCGTCGGCGACGTCGTCGGCCAGGGCCGCCTTGGCCATGGCCGGGAAGCTGGCGGCGAGCGCGGCGCGCGACGCCACGCCCGCCTGGGCATAGGGCT
>DATHNU010000778.1:0-5520 GCA_035485695.1 Reyranella sp.
GATGACGGCGTTCGAGGATTTCGTCGCCGAGCAGGTCGACAAGGGCCACGGCATCTACGGCCTCTATCCGCCGACCGCCGAGCAGACGATGGTCGAGTTCGCGGCCTGGCGGAAGATGAAGGGACGTTAGGCTGGGAGCGCGCCACTCCAGTGGCGCATCATGGTCTCCCGGACCGCGGGCCTCTGGCCCGCTCATGAGCGAGCGGGACGCTCGCGGTCCAAATGAGCATGAGAAGATGCGCCACTGGAGTGGCGCGCTCCCAGCACTAAGCCTTCATCACCGTCGGCTCGCCGAGCAGCGACACGTGGGCGGCGACGATGCGCCAGCCGTCGGACGTACGCAGCCAGGTGTGGCTTTGCCGGCCGGTCTTGCTCGAGCCGTGGCGGCGGAACTCGCAGTTGGCGGTGCCGAAGTCACGGCCATAGGTGACGATCCACACCTTCAGGAGATCGCGGTGGACGACGAAGCCGGGATCGCGGCTGGCGCGAAAGGCGGCGATCTGGTCGTAGCCGTAGAGTTGCTCGCCGACGCCGAAGCGCAGCGTGTTCGGATTGTTCCAGAAGAGCTCGTCGAGCGTCACGACGTCGTTGGCATTGAGCGCCTTCTCGTAGCGCTCGAAGGCCGCCGTGACCTCGGCCAGGACTTCGGGGATGTTGATTTCCATTGTTGCTCCTCAGCGAAAGCCTGCCTCCCCCCGTCAAACGGGGGAGGTGCCCCCGAAGGGGGCGGAGGGGGAAGGCCCCAACGGCGATGTCGGAAGTACCATGATCATGATCTGTAACTTGAAGCGCCTCGACTGGCGCTTTCCCCCTCCGGCCCTGCGGGCCACCTCCCCCGTAAGACGGGGGAGGAATGGTTAGGCCGGCGGAGCTGTTGCCACGCCCTCTTTCTCAAGATGCCGCGCCACGCGGAGCGCGGTGGCTTCCTTGTAGTGGTTGGCGATGATCTGCACGCCGATCGGCAGGCCGCCCGCGCGCTGCAGCGGCGCCACCACGACCGGCAGGCCGATGAACGAGATCGGCTGGGTGTAGAGGCCGAGATTGGCGCGCACCGGCAGCTCGACGCCGCCCAGCTTCATCATGACCTGGCCGATCTTGGGCGCGGTGCAGGGCGTGGCCGGCGCCAGGATGATGTCGACCTCGCCGAACAGCTTCTGCACCTGGGCGCGGTACTGCCGCCGGAAGCGTTGCGCCTTGACGTACCAGGCGCCGGGCAGCAGCGCGCCCGCCATGAAGCGCTCGCGGGTGTCGGGATCGAAATCCTGCGGCCGCGTCCTGAGACGCGGCAGATGGAGCTGGCTGCCCTCGATGGCCGTGATGACATAGGCGGCCGCGCGTGCCGCGGCGGCCTGCGGAATGACGATGGTCTTGGATGCGCCCAGCGCCTTGGCCACGGCGGCGACGGCTTCAAGCGCCTGGGATTCGGCGCCGCGGGCGAAATAGTCACCGGCGATAGCGATGCGCAGGCCGCCGATGCCCTCGTTCAGCTCCGTCAAGGTCGGCTCGGCATCGCGGTCAGTGCAGACCGGATCGTCGGGATCCCAGCCCTGCATGGCGTCGAACGACAGCGCCAGATCCTCGACCGAGCGCGCCAGCGGACCCAGATGGTCGAAGGCGTCGACGAAGGGAAAGGAGCCGGCGCGGCTCAGCCGCCCGTAGGTCGGCTTCAGCCCGAACAGGCCGCACAGCGAGGACGGCACGCGGATCGAGCCGTTGGTGTCGGAGCCCAGCGCCAGCGGCACCTCGCCCGAAGCGACAGCGGCGCCTGAGCCGCCCGACGAGCCGCCGGTCATGCGCGTTGGATCGTGCGGATTGCGCGAGGGGCCGCAATGGGCGTTCTCGCCCGTGAAGTCGTAGGCGTACTCGCCCATGTTGAGGCCGCCCAGCAGGATGGCGCCTGCCGCCTCGAGCTTGCGCACCAACGCGCCGTCGCGGGCGGCCTTGGGTCCGTCGAGGTTGATCTTCGAGCCGGCGCGCGTCGGCAGGCCCTTGATGTCGAACAGGTTCTTGACCGCGAACGGCACGCCCATCAGCGGCCCGCGATGGCGGCCGGAATCGATCTCGGCGGCACGTTTCCTCGCCCGCTCGGCCAAGACGTCGGTGAAGGCGTTGATCGTGGCCTCGCTGGTCTCGATGCGCGTCAGGGCCGCTTCGACCACGGCAACGGCCTTGGTCTTGCCGCTCATCACGGCGCGGGCGATCTCCGACGCGGTCGCCTGCTTGGAGAGAGGATCGCTCATGGCCGGAACACCGGCGCGGGCGTCAGCTCATCGTCGAGCTCGACCTCGAGCAGCGGCTGGGCAATGGCGAGCGAGCGCTCGTAGTTCACCAGCACGTTGGCGCGATATTCCGGCGCGATCGGCAGGCCGATCGCCTTGGCCGCTTCATCGACCAGGCGCGCGATATCAGGCTTGTCCTCCGCCACGTTCGTCCCCTTCCCTCTCAAGCAAAGTGGCAGGCAACCTGCCGCGCCGGGCCGGCATCGCGCAAGAGCGGCATTTCCGATGAGCAGCGCGGCTCGCCCTTGGGGCAACGGCCGTAGAAGCGGCAGACCGTCGGATCGGGGTCGATCGGGCTGCGCGGCTCGCCGCCCAACCGTAGCCGGCCGATCCTCTTGTCCGGATCGGCCTGCGGGATCGCCGAGATCAGCGCGCGCGTATAGGGATGCTTGGGAGCGGCGAAGACTTCGGCCGCGGGTCCTTCCTCGACGATCTTGCCGAGATACATCACCAGCACGCGATCGCACAGCAGCCGCACGACGTTGAGATCGTGGCTCACGAACAGGTAGCTCATGCCGAGCTCGCGCTTGAGCTGCTGCAGGAGCTGCAGGATCACGACCTGGACGGAGACATCGAGCGCCGCCGTCGGCTCGTCGAGGATCAAGAGCTCGGGCTCGACGGCGATGGCGCGGGCGATGCCGACCCTGGCCTTTTGGCCACCAGACAATTGGTGCGGGAAGCGCGACAAAAGTTCGCGCGCCAGGCCGGTCATGTCGGCCAGCGCCTCGACCCGGCGCCTAAGATCGGCGCCCGACATCTTCTTGAGGCGGCGGATAGGGTCGGCGATGGCGTCAGCCGCCGTGTAGCGCGGATTGAGCGAATCGCCCGCATCCTGGAAAACCATCTGAATGCGCGCTCGGTTGGCATTGGCCGCGAAGGCGCGCGCCTTGAAGGCGGCGAGCTCGGTGCCCGCAAGGTTGATGCGGCCCGAGGTCGGGTCGAGCAGGCGGTTGATCAGGCGCACCAGGGTCGACTTGCCGCAGCCCGATTCGCCCACCAGGCCCACCGTCTCGCCACGGCCGATGGCGAAGCTCACCTCGTCGACGGCATAAAGCAGGCGCTTGCCGCCGACATCGAAGCGTTTCACCAGCGCGCCAATGTCGAGCAGCGCGCTCATAGCGGGTGCCAGCAGGCCACGAGGTGGCGCTCGTTGATCAGGCGTTGCGGCAGCGGCCGGGTCACGCACTCCTCAGTCCGGCGCTCGCAGCGGCCGCTGTAGCGGCAGGGTGGCAGGTCGGCGCGGCGCAGATCGGGCAGGCCGCCCGGGATCGAGGCCATCTCGGCAAGCGAGGCCGTCTCGCCCGGCGTCGCGGCCAACAGCTTGGCGGAATAGGGATGGCGCGGATGGGCGAACAGTTCCAGGCCCGGCGCCATTTCGACGATGTGGCCGGCATGCATGACCACGATGCGATCGCAATATTCGGCGGCCAGCGCCAGGTCGTGGGTAATGAAGATCGTCGCCATCCCCGATTCGTGGGCGAGCTCGCCGATCAGGTCCATGATCACGGCCTGGGTAGTGACGTCGAGCCCGGTGGTCGGTTCGTCGGCGATCAGCAGTGCCGGCCGGCAGGCCAGTGCGATGGCGATCATGATGCGCTGGCACATGCCGCCCGACAGCTCGAAGGGATAGGCCTCGGCCCGGCGCTCGGGATCGGGGATGCGCACCTTCTTCAACATCTCGACGGCGGCGCGCGGCGCATCCGGCCGCGTCGCACCGCCATGGCGCTCAAGGACGTCGGCGATCTGCTGTCCGACCTTGCGGATCGGATTGAGCGCCGTGCGCGGATTCTGGAAGATCATGGAGAGCTCGCGGCCGCGCTGCTCGGCAAGCTCGCCCTCGGACAGCGCCAGAAGGTCGGAGCCGCCGAACATGGCGCGGCCCGAGGTGACCTTGCCGGCGGCGTCGAGGATGCCCATCACGGCGAAGGCCGTCACCGACTTGCCCGAGCCTGATTCGCCCACCAGCGCCACGGTCTCGCCCTTGCCGACCTCGAAGCCGACATGCTCCAGCACCTTGACGATGCCCGAGCGGGTGCGGAACTCGACCGAGAGATCCTGTACGGCAAGCGCGGGAATCGCGGTCATGTGCGCTGCCTCGGATCGATGATGTCGCGCAGCCCGTCGCCCAGAAGGTTGAAACAGAACACCGCCAGCATCAGTGCGGCGCCCGGGAAGAGCGCGATCCACCATTCGCCGGACTGGATGAAGTTGGCGCCTTCGGCCACCATGATGCCCCACTCCGGCGCCGGCGGGCGCACGCCCAGGCCGATGAAGGAGAGGCCGGCGGCATTCAGGATGGCGTAGCCCATGGTGAGCGACATCTGCACCATCATGATCGGCATGATGTTGGGCAGGACATGGCCCAGCACGACCCGCGCCTCGCCGTTGCCGGAGAGCCGCGCCGCTTCGATGAAGCCCGCGTCCCGCCGCACGTTGGCCTCGGCGCGGGCGACCCGGGCATAGAGCGGGAAGTTGATGATGGCGGTGGCGATCACGATGTTGATCACCTCGTTGCCCAGCGCCGCCACGATGCCCATGGCCAGCACGAACAAGGGGAAAGCCATGATGGTGTCGGCGAGGCGGCCGACGATGCGGTCGGTCCAGTCGCCGAAATAGCCCGCGGCCACGCCCGACAGCGCGCCCAGCATGAAGGCAAGGATCACCGAGGCGAAGGCGATCGAGAGATCGAGCCGGGTCGCCACCAGCACGCGGCTGAAAATGTCACGGCCGAGCTGGTCGGTGCCGAACCAGTGCGCCGCCGACGGCGGCTTCAGCGCCATGGCGGCGTTGCTCTGCAAGGGGCTGTAGGGCGCCAGCGCCGGGCCCAGAATCGCCGCCAGCAGGAACAGCGAAAACAGGCCGAACGCCAGCCCGGTCACCGGATTCTCCGACAACACATAGCGGGTGTGGCGCAGCAGCGGGATCATTGCCGGGAGCGCGCCACTCCGATGGCGCGTCTTTCTTCGCGTGAATAGACTCCATGAGCGGCACTGGAGTGCCGCGCTCCCAGCGATGGGTCCTGGATCGATCGAACCATCGCTAGCTATCCAGCCGTACGCGCGGATCGGCCAGGCCGTAGAGGAAGTCGATCAGGAGGTTCAGCGCGACGTAGAGCACCGCCATAGTGAGCACGAAGCCCTGCACCGGCGCGTAGTCCGAGGTGATCAGCGCGTTCACGGCATAGAGACCGATGCCGGGCCAGGCGAACACCGTCTCGACCAGCACGTTGGCGCCCAGCAGG
>DATHNU010000779.1:0-3699 GCA_035485695.1 Reyranella sp.
TGCATCCCCTGGTCCGCACCCACCCGGAGACCGGCACCAGGGCTGTGTGGTTTCACAAAGGCAAGACCGAGACGGTCACCGGCCTGTCACCCGAGGAAACCCAGGATTTTCTGCAGGATTTGACCGACAGGATCACGCAGCCGCAATTTTGCTACGCGCACGAGTACAAGAAGGGCGATCTGCTGATCATCGATGACCGCGCCTCATTGCATGAAGCCGGATTCGATTATGATCACAGCCAGCATCGCCGCCTGTATCGGATGCTGGTGCGGGGCGACCGTCCCTACTGAGAGACTTTCGAACTTCCGCGATCAATCCCGTTCCCTACCATTCATGCCGGCAACGCGAGGACAGCATGACAAAGCGCCCGATGTATCTGCAGCACGTCAATGTTTACGTCCGTAACGTCGAGCGGTCGAAGAAGTGGTACGAGGATCTGCTCGGCCTCCACGTTTACGAATACCGGGCAGGCTGGGCCGCCTTTCTGACGGCCGACAAGGAGCAGTCGCACGAGGTGGCGCTGATGCAATTGGGCGAGGATGCGCCCCTGCCGTTGAAGCGTCAGGTGGGCCTGAACCACATGGCGTGGCGCCTCGAAAGTCTCGACGACCTCAAGGAGTTCTATGAGAAGATCAAGGCCGAGGGCCAGCCGGTCGACCACATCTCCGACCACGGCATCTCGCTCGGCATCTACCTGCGCGACCCCGACGGCAACGGCGTCGAAGTGTTCTACGAGCTGCCGCGCGCCGAGTGGCCGGTCGACTACAACGTATTCACGCGTGAGAAGACCGGGAGCGGTCGCTTCCCTGGCCCCTGGGATGCCGAGATCGGCCGCGACGGTCCGCCGGCTCGGCGGCCAGCCGCCGCGGAGTAGGGCTGCCAGGTAGGGTTACAAGGGTACGGCTATCGACTTCTTCGACAGCCTGTTAGCGTGGTGCTGCCACCGAATCGCCCGGGACCCGCACCATATGCACCGTCGTCGCCTGCTTGCCGCACCGTTCCTCGCCGCGCCCCTCGCTGCCCCCCTTTCTGCTCTGGCTCAGTCGCTCTTCGGCGACCGGCCGATCCGCATGATCGTGCCCGTCGCGGCCGCCGGCGCGTCCGACATCGTGGCCCGCATCATGGCGGATGCGATGACGCCGCTGCTGGGCCGTCCGATCGTCGTCGAGAACATGGCGGGCGCCGGCAGCACGCTGGGCGCCAACGCCTTCCAGCAGGCGCCGGCGGATGGGCAGACGATCTATGTCCCCACCAACAACCACGCGCTCATGAAGCTGATCTATCCGCAGTTCGCCTATGACCCGGCGGCGGATTTCGTGCCGGTTGCCCTCGTCTCGCGCCAGCCCTTCGTGCTTGCCGTGAATTCCTCGGTGCCCGCGAACAGCGTGCCGGAGCTGATCGCCTGGCTGCGCGAGCGCGGCACGGCGGCCAATTGCGGCGCGGCGGCGCCGGGGGCAGTCAACTACATGGCGGCCGAGCTGTTTCGCCTGCGCGCGGGCGTGGACTTCACCATCGTCTCCTACCGTGCCGCCGCCGCCTCCGCCCAGGATCTGGCCGCGGGCCGGCTCGATTTCACCATCGACAGCCCGACCCTGCTGATGCCGCTGGTCCGCCAGGGCAAGCTGCGCGCCCTGGCGGTGACGATGGCCGGCGGCTCGACCCTGCTGCCCGGCCTGCCGGGGCTGCAGGAGGCGGGCGTGCCGGACTACGACAACGCCGCCTGGACGATGATCTTCGTCCGTCCCGGCACGCCCGCACCGGCGCTGGCCGCGCTCAGTGCCGCCGCGGCGCGCGCCGTGGCCGATCCGGCCGTGGGCCAGCGCCTCGCGGCCGCGGGCTTCGAGACCTGGCCCGACGCCACTCCCGCCGCGGCCGAGGCGCTGCTGCGGGTGGAGATCGCGCGGTGGACGCCGATCGTCGCGCGCCTGAACCTCAAACCCAGCTGAAGGAGAGCCGGAGCGTGGGCGAACAGATCGAGAAGCTCGCGCAGTTCATCGCGCGCACGGGCTGGGACGACATGCCGGGGGCGATACACCGCCGCGCCAAGCTCGTGCTGCTGGACACGATCGGCGTGACCCTGGCCGGCGCCGCGCGACCCGAAGTGATGGGCTTGAGCGAGCGGCTGCTGTCGGGCGCGGGTCGCGGCGCCACGGTGCTCGCGGCCGGACTGCCGCAGGCCGACATCCGCACGGCAGCGCTGCTGAACGGCATCGCCGCGCGGTCGGTGGAACTGTGCGAGGGGGCGAACGGCCTTCAGCCCTCGCCGCACATCCTGCCGGGAGTCCTGGCCATCGCCGAGCAGCGCGGCCTGGGTGGGCGCGCCATGCTGGGTGCCTTCGTTCTGGGCTACGAAGTGGCAGGGCGGCTGAACCGCGCCTATACGCAGCGCGCCTTCTCGCACCCGAATGGGCAGCTCTCGCTGCTCGGCGCGGCGGCGGCCGGCGCGCGGCTCCAGGGGTTGGACGGGGCGGGCATCAGCCTGGCGATGCGCGTCGCCACCAGCATGCTGATGACGCCGAGCTACAACAACACCGTCGCCGGCGGCACCACGCTGAACCTGCCGGCGGGTCTGGCCGCCGTGGCCGCGACGCTGGCGCCGGAGATGGCGGCGGCCGGCTACGCGGCGCAGGAAGACGCGATCGAGGAGGCGCTCGGCGTCATGGTGGGCGCGGGCTTCGTCCCCGAGAAGCTGCCCGACGACATGGGGCGTCGCTGGGAGATTCTGGAGAACTATTTCCGCTTCTACGCCTGCTGCAATCCGATCCATGCGGCGCTGGACAGTCTGGCGGAGACCCTGGCCGTGCTGAAGCCCCGGCCGGAAGAGGTCGCGCGGGTCGAGGTGCAGACCTTCGCCTTCGCCTCCGTCATGCGCAATCCGGCACCGCCCAACTACTTCGCGTCGAAATATTCGCTGCCGCATGCGGCGGCGGTGCTGATCACGCGCGGCGGCCTGGGCTTTGCCGATATCGACGACAGCGCGCTCGAGGATCCGGTCATCGCCACGCTGCGGCCGCTGGTGCGGATCGCCGAGGATCCGGCGATGACGGCGCGCAGCACGCCTGCGATCAGGCCTGCCCGTGTCACGCTGACGCTGAAGGACGGGCGCAGCGCGACGGCGGCGCGGGAGGCTTCCGAGCGGGACACGCTGAAGGCGGATCCGGAGCCGCCGGTTCGCGCGAAGTTTCACGAACTGGCGTCGCCACACCTGACGCAAGCGGGGATGGACGCGATCGAAGCGGCAGTGGATCGCTGCGAAGACTGGCGGACGATGGGGGAGCTGATCGAGCCGTTGCGGCTGCACGCCCGATCATCGTCCCGAGACTGAACAAGTCGTCGGTCCGGTGATGGGCGGGGCTATCGCATGATCTTCCGTCGTCTCGACCGGAGCGCGAAGCGCGGAGTGGAGAGACCTTGTTTCAACGATAAGCGGCCAATTGTTGAAAGAAGGTCCCTCCGCGCGGCCCTTCGGGCCTTGGTCGGGACGACGGAAAGTCGTCTGCGTTAGCCACATGCGATAGCCCTGGGTGATGGGCGGACCCTCCAGCCGGTGATCGTGAGAGACGCCGGCTAATTCGCCGACAGACGGGAAACCCAGGCGGACACCGCGTCGCCGCTGCTCATGTCGTTCTGGACCAGGCCATCGATCATGAAGGTCGGTGAAACATGGATGCCGTTCTGACGGGCATATTTCGTATGTCG
>DATHNU010000780.1:0-6145 GCA_035485695.1 Reyranella sp.
CCATGAGCGAGAGATTGTCGAGGCTGTAGCCCAGGGCATAGAGCACGGCGAAGGTGCCGATGAGCGACAGCGGCACCGTCACCGCGGGAATGACCGTCGCCCAGAGATTGCGCAGGAACAAAAAGATGACCATGACGACCAGGGCGACGGTCAGCAGCAGGGTAAACTGCACATCGGCGACCGCGGCGCGGATGGTGGTGGTGCGGTCGGCCGCGATCGTGACCTTGATGGCGGGCGGCAGCGAGGCCTCGAGCTGGGGAAGCAGCGCCTTCACCCGATCGACGGTCTCGATGACGTTGGCGCCGGGCACGCGCTGGATGGCGAGGATCACGGCGCGCTGCGTGTTGTACCAGCCCGCCAGCAGATCGTTCTCGGGCGCTTCGATCGCCTTGCCGATATCGCGGATGCGCACCGGCGAGCCGTTGCGGTAGGCGACGATCAGCGCGTCGTAAGCCTCGGGCTTCAGCAACTGATCGTTGGTGTTGAGCGTATAGGTCTGGCGCGGGCTGTTGAGCGTGCCCTTCGGCAGATCGACGTTGGCCTGGGCGATCACGTTGCGGACGTCCTCAATGCCGATGCCGCGGGCCGCCAGCGCCTGGGGATTCACCTGGACGCGGATTGCGGGCTTCTGCTGGCCGCCGATGCCGACCAGGCCGACACCGGAGATCTGCGAGATCTTGGGCAGGAGAATGTTCTCCGCATAGGCGTCGATGGTGGTCAGCGGCAACGTGTCGGAGCTGAGCGCCAGAAGCAGGACCGGCGTCTCGGCCGGATTCACCTTCCGGATCGTGGGTGGATACGGAATGTTCGTCGGCAAATAGGGGCTTGCGGCGTTGATCGCCGCCAGAACGTCGACCGCGGCGCTGTCGACGGTGCGCGAGAGCTCGAACTGGACGGTGACCGAGGTGACGCCCAGCGCGCTCGACGACGTGAGCTGCGTGACGCCGGGAATCTGGCCCATCTGCTGCTCGAGCGGCGTGGCGACGGTCGACGCCATGGTTTGCGGATCGGCGCCGGGCAACTGGGCGGTGACCAGGATCGTCGGGTAATTGACGTTGGGCAGCGCCGCCACCGGCAGCAAGGGATAGGTCGCAAGGCCGCACAGCAGCAACCCCGCCATGACCAGGATCGTGGCGATCGGCCGGCGGATGAACGGCGCCGAGAAATTCATGGGATTGCCTTCTCGACCGCGCTCTGCAAGTCGGCCTCGCGTGCCGCCTTGCCGTGGAGGATGCGCACGGGACTGTCCTGCGCCAGCTTATACTGGCCGTCGACGACGACGGTCTCATTGGCCTTGAGGCCCGAGTCGATCAGCGCCTCGCCCTCGCTGATCTGCGCCACGGTGACGGGGCGCACCTCAGCCTTGCCCTCGGGCGAGATCACGTAGACGTAGGATCCGCTCTGGCCCTGCTGGACGGCAGGCGCGGCGACGGTCAGCCCGTCCTTGCGAGTCTCGACCAGCAGCCGCGCATTGACCAGCTGGCCAGGCCACAGCAGATGAGCGCTGTTGGGAAAGGTCGCCTTGAGCTGGATGGTGCCCGTCGCCTGGGCAATCTGATTGTTGACCAGCAGAAGCTTGCCCTCATCCAGCTTGACCTTGTCGTCCTGGCTGTAGGCGAGCACGCTGAGCGGTCCTTTGGCCATTTGCATCTGGATCCGCGGCAGCTCCGCTTGCGGCAATGTGAAGATCAGCGAGATCGGTTCGACCTGCGTGACCACCACCAGGCCGTTGGGGTCGGTCGGATGGATGATGTTGCCGACATCGATCTGCCGCACCCCGGTGACCCCCGGAATCGGCGAGGTCAGCCTTGTATAGCCGAGCTGGACCTCGGCCTGCTCGATCAGCGCCTCGTCGGCTTTGATCGCGCTCTGCAACTGGGCAACTTGCGCCTTCTGCGTATCGGACAGTTGCGGCGTTGCAAAGCCCTTGTTCTCGAGCTCCGTATAGCGGCCGAGATTGGCGATCGCATTGGCGAGTTGCGCCTGATCCCGATCGCGATTGGCGGTCATCTGGTCGAGCTGCGCCTGGTACGGCCTCGGATCGATCTGGGCGAGCAGATCGCCGGCCTTGACGGTCTGCCCTTCGGTGAAGGTGATCTGGGTGAGCTGGCCCTGGATCTGGCTGCGCACGACATCGGTATTGTAGCCGATCACGGTGCCGACGCCGCGCAGGTAGAGGGGGACCTCATGACGGCTCACGACGCCGGCGACGACGGGCACCGCGGCCGCCGCGACAGGCGCGACAGCCGACTTTTCAAAGGCGGGAGCGAGCGCGAAGTACAGGGCACCCGCGATGGCCAGCACGGCCGGCGGCAAGGCCGCAAGGACAATGGTTTTCCGGTTCATTTGCCACCTTCCTCGTGCAGGAGAATGGGTCAGCAGCCGGGAACGCCGGTTGCTCCAGCGGCGGATCTTGTCTGTCTCGTTGTCGAGCCGTCGGGGAACGTTCCAGTGACCGCGCACGGGGGCGCAGCTGATGTCGCCGGCGCGGTGTCCATCGTCGGCAGAGGCGTCGTGACCGATGGAACGATGGGCGAAACCAACATCGTCGAGACCGGCGGCAGAGGACTGAGCCCTGCGTTGCCGAGCTCGGTGGACCCCAGCGGGATGCCGACGCGGCCGGCCCTCAACGTCGGGAGAGCCGGCATCGACGCGCCGGCGCCGGCCGTTCCCGCGCAAGCACTCGACGCTGTCCCGGCCGTGCCACCGCCGTCAAACAGCGGGGAAACGACCTGAGACGTCGGCCCTCCCGCATTGGAACAATCCAAAGCGCCCATCGCGGCGGGCGGCGCCGGACTGATGCCCGGCGTCGTCATCTCGGTGGCGCCGAACGGGATGCCGGCGGGCCCGACGGCCATGCCCGGCGTCATGGCGAGAGGGGACGTCGGGCCCAGCGAGGGAGGGCCGACCGCGACTTGCGCGAGGACCGAACCGCAGCCCAGGAGAGAAGCGGCCAGGATGACCGCCGCGAAGTGCGCCTTGAACGACATTGCTGCCACCACCATCAGGAAGAGGACGGTCGAAGCCTCCCCCGTTTGGCGCCGGGCATCCATTCTACATGCGGTGCGCAGCACCCCGCGTTGGTTTGGTCCGACTCATACTTCCGTATGGTTGGCCGCCCAGGTCAGGGCGTCGACGCAAGCTTCTCCAACGCCTCGCCGCTCAGGCGGTAGGGCAGCCAGTTGCGAATCCACCTGAAGCCGAGGCGCTCGTAGAAGCCGCGCGCCGGGTTCCAGTCGAGCACGTTGAGATCGATGCGCTTGAAACCCCGGGCGGCGCATTCCTGGGCCAGCGCCTGCATCAGCGCCCGCGCCACG
Organism: Reyranella sp.; assembly: GCA_035485695.1. Classification (GTDB taxonomy): domain Bacteria; phylum Pseudomonadota; class Alphaproteobacteria; order Reyranellales; family Reyranellaceae; genus Reyranella. Next base: position 3,318 of record DATHNU010000780.1, read on the forward strand.
CCGCCGCGCCGCTCCTCGGGCACCACCCAGATGTCCTCGATGAAGATGCCGCGCGCCGCGGTCCATACGGAGTAATTGAATGTGTAGAGGGCGAAGCCAACAGGCTTGCCGCCGCGCTCGGCGATCAGGGCGGCGAACTTCGGATCCTTGCCGAAGCCGTCGCGCGCCAGCGTCTGCGGTGTCGAGGTGACGGCGTCGGGCTCGTCCTCGTAGGTCGACAGATCGACCGCGAAGCGGTGCAGCAGTTCGACGTCGTCGACCATGGCCAGGCGAACGATGATCGACGCGGGCGCCGATGCCTTGTCAGACGGCAAGAAAACCTCCATCGACGGCCAGGATGGCGCCGGTCACATAGCTTGCAGCATCGGAACAGAGAAACACCACCGGCCCGACAAGTTCCTCGGGCTGTCCGACCCGCTTCATCGGCACGTGGGTGAGGAAAGCCTCCAGCCGCTTCGGATCGGCGATCGTCGGCTCGGCCATGGCAGTGGCGATGATGCCGGGCGCGATGGCGTTGACCCGCACGCCGTCGGGCGCCAGCTCGCTGGCCAGTGCGCGCGTGAATTGGGCGATGGCGCCCTTGGACACTGGATAGACACCGCTGCCGGCGGGTGCAGTGAAGGAGTTTATCGACGCGATGTTGACCACGACGCCGTGTGTGCGCTTGAGCTGGTCGGCGAAGGCCGAGGTGACGTTGAACGCGCCGTCGACATTCACGGCCATGGTCCGGTCCCAGCGCTCGCGGCCATCCGCCGCCAGCATGTTGCCGCGCAAAAAGATGCCGGCATTGTTGATCAGGATGCGGATCGGCCCGACCAGCAGCGCGATGTCCTCGGCGAGCTTGCGGCAGCCCTCGTGGTCGGTGACGTCGAGCGCATAGCCGCGCGCCTCGCCGCCTGCCTTGACGATGCCCTCCGCCAGGGCGTGGGCGGCATCGATGTCGATATCGGTCACGATCACCTTGGCGCCGGCATCGGCCAGGCCGCGGGCGATGGCGGCGCCGTTGCCGCGGCCGGCGCCGGTGACGAGCGCGAGGCGCCCGGTGAGCAGATCCTTCAGCACGCGCAGGAACTCATGGCTGGGAGCACGCCACGCCAGTGACGCTCAGGGGCTGCCGCAAGGGAAAGATGCGCCACTGGCGTGGCGCGCTCCCAGCAAAGACGATCATGATTCCACGGCCGCCCACACCTCGAGGTCGCGCTCCGCCGTCCAGATGCGCGGATGGTCGAGTCCCTTGGCTTCGTCGTAGGCGCGCGACACGTCGAACGGCAGACTGTGCTCGAAGATCACCCAGTTGCCGTAGCGTGGCTGCAAGGCCGTCATCGCCTTATCATAGGCTTGCTTCAGCGGCTCGCCCGCCTCCGCACTGGCCGACACAGTCTTGTAGAGTTCGTCCAGAAACGCCTGCGTGCCGGCGATTCCCTTCTCGACCTCTTCCTCGCCGGCCAGCGCGTCGCCGCGACCGGGCACCAAGGCCAGGGCCTTGAGGTCGCGCAGTTTCTGCAGCGTCTCGGGCCAGTCCTTGAAATGGGCGTCCCCGGCATAGGGCGTGGCGCCGTACGCCACCAGGTCGCCGCTGAACAAGGTGCGCTCCTCGGGCAGCCAGACGATGGTGTCACCCTTGGTATGGCCGCGCCCGGCATGGATGATGTCGACCTGCAGCTTGCCCAGCCAGATCGTCATGCGGTCGTTGAAAGTGATGGTGGGCCAAGTCAGGCCGGGGATGGTCTCGGCCGCCTGGAACAGGCGCGGAAAGCGCTGTACCTCGGACTTGTAGTCCTGCGCGCCGCGCTCGACGATCATCTCGCGCGTCGCCTCGCTGCAGATCACATGCTGGGCCTCGTAGGCCGTGGCGCCCAGCGCGCGCACCGCGTGATAGTGCGACAGCACCACGTACCGGATCGGCTTGTCGGTGACGCTGCGGATGTGCTCGATCACGGTCTGCGCCACCGTGGGCGTGGCCTGGGTGTCGATCACCATGACCGCGTCGTCACCCACCACGATGCCGGTATTGGGGTCGCCTTCGGCGGTGAAGGCGTAAGCGTGCTCGGACAGGCGACTGAACGTGACCCTCTTTTCGGCCATGTCGGCCTGCGACGCGAAGGCCTTGGCCATCGACTTCTCTCCCGTCGTCTTCTTGCGGCGCTCAGTCGGAGCCGTACTTGTGGTAGCGCGAACGATCGCCGGTGCGCACGGTGACCTCGAAGGCATCGTTGTCGCGCTCCATGCGCAAGGTCACCGCCGTGCCGGCCGGACCGCTTGCCCACAGCTTGCGATAGAAGTCGGGTATGTCGTCCAGCACCTCGCCGTCCAGCGCCTGCAGGACGTCGCCGCGCTGCAGGCCGGCGCGATCAGCCGGACCGCCGTCGGAGATGCCGCCGACCACGAGCTGACCCATATGCTCGACCGTGAGGAGGCCGAGCCAAGGCCGTGGCGGCGTCGAGAGCCGTCCGTTGGCGACGAGTTCCTGGAAGATCGGCTTCAGCCGGTTGATCGGCACATACATGTTGCCGGGGAAGGCCGGCGCGCCCGGCCCGAGGGCTTCCTGCACGAGGAGCGAGCCGATGCCGAGCAGCGTGCCGTCGTGGCCGATCAGGGCGGAGCCGCCCCACAGCGGATAGGCCGGGACCGTGAAAATGGCGTTGTCGAGCAGATACTCCCAGTAGCCGGCGAATTCGCGCCGACCTGCGACCTTGACCTTGAGCGTCGCCTTCTCGCCGCCCAGCCCCGCGACATAGGCCTCGCTGCGCAATTCCAGCGTGTCGGAATCGCCGAAGCGCATCGGCTTGAGGTCGATCGGCCGTTCGGTACGGACCAGGCCGAAGCCG
>DATHNU010000781.1:0-3210 GCA_035485695.1 Reyranella sp.
GGCGGCGCCCGGCTATCCCGCCTACCGCAACATCCTGGCGGCGCTCAATCTCGAGGCGGTCGACCTGCCGACCTCGGCAGCCGACCGCTTCCAGCCGACGGTCGAGGCCCTAAAGAAGGCGGGCCGCCTTGACGGGCTGATCGTCGCCAGCCCGTCCAACCCAACGGGCACCATGGTCGGGCATGCCGAAATGAAGGCGCTGGCCGGCTGGTGCAGCGCAAACGGCGTAAGGCTGATCTCCGACGAGATCTATCACGGCATCGTCTATGAGGGTGACACCGTGTCGGCGGTCGAAGTCTCCGAGTCCGCCATCGTGGTCAACAGTTTCTCGAAATACTTCTCCATGACCGGCTGGCGGATCGGCTGGCTGATCGTGCCGACCGACCTGGTTCGGACGATCGAGCGGCTCAGCCAGAATTTCTTCATTTCCGTGCCGACGCTCAGCCAGCATGCGGCCCTCGCGGCCTTCGACGGGCGGGACGAGCTCGACGGCCACGTGCGGCGCTACCGCACCAACCGCGACCTGTTGCTGGCCGGCCTGCCATCGGCCGGCCTCGATCGCTTCGCACCGGCCGAAGGGGCGTTCTATCTCTATTGCGATGTGGCGCATCTCACCAATGACAGCCGCGAGTTCTGCCGGCGCATGCTGGGCGAGGCCGGCGTGGCTGCGACGCCGGGCGTCGACTTCGATCGCGCGCGCGGTTCCGGCACCTTGCGCATCTCTTTCGCTGGCTCGACCGCCGAAATGGAAGAGGCGGTGCGGCGCCTCAAGGCATGGAGACGGTTGTGAGGCTTCTTGCGGCGGCGGGGTTGCTTGCAGCGCTGGCCTCTGCGCCGACCTTTGCCAAGGACGGTGCCAAAACCTCCGCCGCCGACCGTGACATGAATGCCGCCTATGCAACGTTGCTCGGCAAGTTGAGCGATGCGGCCAGGCTGCACCTCGAGCACGATCAGGAACGCTGGCTCGGCAATCGCCGGGCCTGCGACTTCAACGCCGCCCGGAAGGACGGTTGCCTGGAGTCGCGCTACCAAACACGCGCCGCCAAACTCAGGCTGTTCGCCGATGGGCTGTATCCCTTCATCAGCGAGCAGGCCATCGTCAAATCCGGCAAGCTCGAACACGGCGTCTACGCCATCGATGTCAGCTACCCGCAATTCGACTCGCCGGCGGCCGACTTCTCGGCCGTGAACCGCGGCTTCGCCGACCAAGCACGCCAATCCGCAGACGATGTCCTGCAGTCCGAGTTCGATGCCGGCTGCGAGCAGACATTCGACCTCTACCGGCTAAATCGCGACGTCGTTTCCGTCTGGATCCATCGCGAGATGTGGCAGGCGAACTTCCAGGTTTCGAACACGGGTACCCTCGTCAACTTGCGCACGGGCCACGCCATTCCACCCGAGGACGTCTTCAAGCCGGGCGGAGAATGGCGCGTTCAGCTGCTCGCGCTGGTCGATGCAGAAATCACCAAGGACTTCGGCGACATGAGCCGCGGCCGGAAGCCCGCCGATCTGCCGGAGATATTCAACAGACTGCAGCCGGCGGACTATCTTTTCGAAGATGATGAACTCGTACTGTATCTGCCCGAAGTGGCCTTGAACCTCGGTATGAGGGGCTATGCTGTCGAGATACCTTATGCGGCGCTGAAGCCGCTGCTTCGCGCCGACGGTCCGCTTGGAGGACGCTGAACCATGACCCGACTTGTTCGCCTTGTCCTGATCGCGTCGGTGGCACTCGTGTCCGCCGGTCCGGCATTCGCCCAGAGCGGGCCGAGCTTCGAGTGCGCCAAGGCCTCGAACGATGTCGAGCGGACGATCTGCAAGGATCCCGAGCTGGCCAAGGCCGACCGCGAGATGGCTGCGGCCTATGCCGCGCTCGCCGCCAAGCTGACTGGCGCCGCCAAGGAAAACCTCGAGAAGGAGCAGATGCGCTGGCTCGGCGACCGCAACCGCGGCTGCGCCGACGATACCGACGGCATCGTTCCCTGCCTGAAGAGACGCTACGCCGCGCGTACGAACAATCTGCGGGCGTCGGCCGACGGGATCTATCCCTTCATCAGCGAGCAGTCGCTGTCCAAGAACGCCAAGCTCGGCAAGATCACCTACTCCTACGACATCAGCTATCCGAAATTCGAGGGCACGAGCGCCGACTTCGCTGCCGTCAATGCACGCTTCGCCAACGCCACGAAGAAGGCGATTGCCGACGCCACACCGCAGGCCGATTCCGGGCTCGACCGCGAGCAAGGATGGACTTACGAGCAGAGCTTCAGGATCTATCGGCCGAGCGCCAACGCCGTCACCGTCGCGGTGGATTTCTACGGCTATAGCGGCGGGGCGCACGGCTTTGGCGCCACCACCTGCACTCTTGTCGATCTGCGCACGGGCAAGATCGAGGGCCCGGGCGGAGTGTTCTCGGCAGGCGACAAGTGGCTGAAAACGATGGTCGAGATCGTCGGCGCCGACCTCAAGAAGCAGTTCGTCGACAAGCCCGGCTTCGACGAGGCGCTGGAGCCTGCCAGTCTCGCCAAGCTGCTGCGAGAGCCCGGCCGCTATTGCTGGCATGCCCGCCGGTTGGAGGTGGTCTTCAACTCCTATGATGTCGGCCCTTATTCGTCCGGTCCGTTCGAGGTCTATGTGCCGTATGACCGGCTGGCGCCGTTGTTGCGGAAAGACGGGCCAATAACACGGTAGTCATCGCTGGGGGCGCGCCACTCCAGTGGCGCGTCATGTCTTCCGGACCGCGAGCGAGACGCCCGCGCTCCAAAAGAGCATGAGAAGACGCGCCACTTAGCGCGGAGGTTACTCCGCGTGCAGTGGCGCGCCCCCAGCACGCTAATGCAGCTTGCGTCGGTCGCGCGTCGGCGCTGATGCGGGCGCCGTCGTCGTCTGTCCGGTCTCGAGCGGTGGCACCGGCCCGGAATGATGGCCGATCATGCGCCAGCCTTCGCTCATCCGGGCGAAAGTGTTGGTCGCCATGAGCTGCCCCTCGGGCAGGATCTCGCGGCACACCACGACGGCCAACCCCGGACGGCCGACGACCCATTCGTCCATGCAGCGCACCTTGGGTGCCTGAGGATGGCGAAGGATGGCGCGCCAGCTCGCCATGATCTCGGCCCGTCCGTGCAGCGGCGCCTGGCCGGGATGCAGGCAGACCACCGCACCGGTCGGCGCCCAGATCCGGTCCATTGCCTCGGCGTCGCGCTCGGTGAAAGC
>DATHNU010000782.1:0-5420 GCA_035485695.1 Reyranella sp.
CTCGAAACCGACACGCGTCATTGACGAGATGTTCGCCCGCGAGCGGATCGAGGCTCCGGGCGTGCCAAGTGAATGGCGTTCTTTCCGGGCCGGTCGCGTATCGAATGCAATCGGTCGGCGGGAGAATCACGTCCTACACCCCAACAAGGAGTTTCGACATGCAATCGACAACCCGATTTGGCACATGGTGCACCCTGACTTTCACCGCGGCTGGCCTCTTGGTCATGCCTGCGGCACAGGCGCAGCAACAGTCTCCCGCCGGGCCATCGGCGACAACGCCCAGCCCGACGACGACGACACCGACAATCATTCCCGACAAAAAGCTCGACGCGGCCGCCGCCGCCGTCAAAAAAGTGTCCGTGATCAAGAACAAGTACGACCAGCAATTGGCTGAGGCGCCGGTCGCCGAAAAGGAACGTCTCCAGGGCGAGGCCGGCGATGCCATGGCAAAGGCGGTCACTGACCAAGGCCTGTCGATCGAGGAATACACGACAATTCTGACCGCGGCGCAGAAGGATCCCGCCGTGCGCGACAAGCTCCTTCAGCGCATGAAATAGAGCAGTCGGCCCCGGCGCGGCGGACCAGGCAGCACGTCAGGCGCTCCTTGGTCTGCTGCGCCGGCCTGGTCGCGGGCGGCGACAAGGATCGATTGCAGCGGGCTAAGATCGGAGACACCAACCCGTATCGTCCGGTGCCTCCCTGATTTCTCGAATCGGATGCGATCTCGGGGGCCCGTCGGCATGCCGGATCAGTATCGCGCGACGGCGAGATCACCGAGCCATCCAGCATGGGCGACGACTCGACGATTGGCGTTCTTCGTCCGAAAGCGAACGGTAACCATATTCGTTCCGCGGCGTTTTTGCGGCATGCCTCTCCTTCGCTCCGACTCTCATGTTCAGAACGAGTTGGCACTCCTGCGCAGCCTTGGTGGACTTCGGCGCCTGGCTTCCCTGAAAATGTTGAGCGCGCGGCCCCTGAGGCAAGGAGCCTCCTCGATCACAATAGCCGTGACGGGCATCGAGGCAGGTCATGTCGCGCCGGGCACTACGGCGCGCGACCACCCTCGACTAAGAAGCAGGTGCGGCCAGGCAACTCCCGACCCGGGACGCCCGCGGCCCGCTTGACGCCTAGCGTCTGCTGCCCAGCACCGTGAGCGCCTCGCCGGCGGCGCGCAGGCCGGAGGCGTAGGCGCCGCCCACGCGTGTCGCCCACACCGGATCGGTCGCCTCGCCGGCAAAGAACACGCGGTCATGGTGCGGCTGGGCCAGGACCAGGCGGGCTTCGACGCGGCCTGGAATGGCCATCGACCACGAGCCGCGGGCAAACGGGTCCTTGCCCCAGCGCGTGGCGAAGGAGTGCGCGACCGCGCCGCGCAGTCCGTCTCCGTAGATCTCCGCCATCGCCGACAGCGCGAAGGAGACGGCGGCGCCACCGCCCTGCTCCTCGAGCTCGCGGGCCTGCGCGCCGCCCACGAACACGACCGCGGCGTCACGGTTGTGAGGCCGCACGATGGCGTCGAAGGCCTGGTCCTTGCGCGTCAGCCCCGACACGCTGCGCCCGGCCGGCGCGTCGATCGCCTTGCGCGCGAACGAGAGTGCGATCTTGTTGTAGAGCGCCATCGGCAGCTGGGCGATCGCTTCGAGCTTGGCAGGCTTGAGCTGCGGGGCGAAGCCGAAAGGGCCGGCCGCCAGCACGCCGGTCGGCACGGTGACGATGACCGTCTTGGCATTGAGCTCGCCGTTGGTCGTCACGACCTGCACCTGCGTTCCCGTCGAATCGACCCTCACGACACGCGTGGCGAGCTTCACCGGCACCTTGGCGCCCCAGCGCGCGATCACGGCGCCCAACCCCTCGGCCACGGCATATTGCGGCTCGGCGTCGGGCTGGCGCGTGAAGTCGCGCGCCGACAGCTCGTTGTTCTCGACGCCCGCCTCGAGCGGTCCGACCAGGGCGTAGGCCAGGCGCTCCAGCGGGTCCTGCGGCGCGAGCAGGCGGCCCACGATCACATCGGGCTCCTTGCCCGGCGTCACGCCGAGCCCTGACAGGGGAGGCGGCTTCTTGAGCGCCGCGGCGATCTTGCGCGAAGCGTCGACGGCGATCTTCTCGAAACGCGCGTAGTCTTCCGGCGGCAGCTCCTTGCCGTCGAGATAGAGCGTCTGCTCCTGGCGATCGAGGATCGGCCTGGCGTTGGCCTCGCGCAGGATCGCCATGGCCGGGTTGGTCTTGCCGGCCTCGATCCATTGCGCGCCCTGGTCGAAGGGAAAGCCGAAGGTCGTGCTGTCGGTGACGGCGCGGCCGCCGATCCGCTCGCGCGCCTCGACCACCAGCACGCTCTTGTGCGCGGCCATCAGAGTGCGCGCGGCGGCAAGGCCCGCGACGCCGGCGCCGACGATAACGACATCGAGCTCGGCGGCGCGGGCCGGCCTGCCGATGCCGAACGCCAACACGGTCGACCCCGACAAGGCCGCCCCCGACAAGGCGGCCGACCTCAACAGGCGACGGCGTTTCATTCCTTCCAGGTGAAGGGAAAGAGCTGCTGGCGCACGAAGCCCGGCGGCATGTAGTCGCCCAGTACGCCGTACTTGCCGGGAAAACGCCGGTCGGACTTCACGGCGGTGCCGAACAGGTAGTCGATGAAAGCAAAGTGCGCCGCGTAGTTGCGATCGATCGCCTCGCGTTCGGAGCTGTGATGCCAGTGATGGAAGTCGGGCGTCACGACCAGCCACTTGAGCGGGGCGCGCGCGAAGGCGTCCGGCAGCCGGACATTGGCGTGGTTGAACACCGCCTGGAAACCCACGATGACGATATAGACGTTCATCGAGGCCTCGCTGAAGCCCAGCACATAGAGCACGCCCAGGATCGACACCCGGGTGGCTAAAAGTTCGAAAATGTGCAGGCGCGAGCCCGCCATCCAGTCCATGTATTCGGCGCTGTGATGGACGGCATGGAAGCGCCACAGGAACGGGATCTCGTGATAGGCGCGGTGCGTCCAGTACTGCACCAGGTCGGCCACCAGCAGCACGAGGAAGAGCTCGGCGAAGAACGGCAGGCCGCCCACCCATTTCTGCAATGGCGCCCAGACCAGCCAGCCGAACAGGCGATGGATGGCGAAATTCACGATCACCAAGGCCAGCCCGACCATCAGGTGGTTGACCAGGAAATGCGTGAAGTCGGTCTGCCAGCCCGGCCGGAACACCGGCTGCTCGCGGTGCAGCGGGACCATCTTCTCGATCAGGATGAAGACCATGCTCGAACCGAGCAGGTCGAGGATGAACCAGTCGAGGCCGATATAAGGTGTGTTGTCAGGGAAGTCGTCGACCGGCACGCGATGGCCGCCCATCGCCACGGCCAGCAGGATCAACGCCAGCGCCGTGCCGTTCAGCCAGCGATTGCGCAGACGGATCAGGTTGGCGAGCGCCATGCCGCCGGCGATCACCATGCCGACCAGCAGGATCTCGCGCAGCACGCCGACGTCGTATTTCTTCCGCAGGTCCGGCGTCGTCAGATACTGCGGGAAATGGAACGCCAGCACCGACAGCACGGCGAGCCCGCCCAGGGTGAGGGCGATGACACCGGTTATCTTGCCTTTTCCCCGTTCCAGGGGACCGGACTGATGAAAGACGGCAGTCGGCTTCTTGATGAGGGGCGGCGGCTTCATCCTCTCGCATGTTAGATGCAACCGAGGATCACTGCATCGGCCAATTGGCCTATGCTATCCACCTTTCGTGCATTCTCCCGTTTCGCCCTGGCCTGCCCTGATCGCGACCGCGCGCGGGGCGTTGTGGCGCGCGGGCGACGGGACGATCGAGCGGCTGTCGGTGGCCGACGCAGCCCTGCGCACCGCAGGCAGCATGCCGTTGGTCTGCCATGCGCCGGCAGTGGCGGCGCGGCTCGGGCTGGACGACCTGGTGGCGCGCGACCTTCTCGAACTCTTCGCCTTCGTGCGGCCGGCGCGCTTCTGCCTGCCGACGCCGCGCGGCCTGTGCGAGGCCCTCGATCTCGGCGTGCCGGCAACGCCGGAAGAGGAAGTGGCGGCCCTTCCTGTGGTGGCGCGCGCGCTGCTCGACGAGGTCGAGGACATGGCGGCGCTGGCCTCGCCTGAATTCAAGGACACCGCCTCGGCCATGGCGCGCGGCCAATGGCCGTGGGGCGATGCGGTGCTGGCGGCGCTGGGCATCGATCACACGATCAAGAAGCCGCGCGCCGGCGCCGGCCTCGATGTCTGGAAGAGCCTGCCGGTTTGGGAGGAGCCACCACCCGCGCCGCCGCCGGGCAGCCAGCCGGTCGAGCCGCGCGAGGCGCGCCTGCGCCTGGCGCAGATGATCTCGGCCGGCCCCAACATGGCCGAGGCGCGGCCGACCCAGAGCGATTATGCGTCGGCCGCCAGCCAGGCCTTCGCGCCGCGCGAGCACGAGGACAAGCCCAACGTGGTACTGGTCGAGGCCGGCACCGGCGTCGGCAAGACGCTTGGTTACGTCGCCCCTGCCTCGCTGTGGGCGGAGAAGAACGGCGCGCCGGTATGGATCGCCACCTACACCCGCAACCTGCAGCGCCAGATCGACAACGAGCTCGACCGCCTGCACGGCGATTCGGCCGAGAAGCGCCGCCGGGTGGTGATCCGCAAGGGCCGCGAGAACTATCTCTGCCTGCTGAACTTCCAGGAAGCCGTGATGCGCACCGGCCTGGTGCCCGAAAACGCCGTCGGCCTGGGCCTTTTAGCGCGCTGGGCGCTGGCCAGCCGCGACGGCGACATGGTGGGCGGCGACCTGCCCGCCTGGCTGCTCGATCTGCTGGGCCGCAGCCGCATCAGCCGCCTCGCCGACCGGCGCGGCGAGTGCATCTATTCGGCCTGCGAGCATTACCGGAAGTGCTTCGTCGAGCGCACGATCAGGCGCGCACGGCAGGCCGACATCGTGATCGCCAACCACGCGCTGGTGATGATCCAGGCGGCGATGGGCGGCCTCGATGACGGAACGCGGCCGCTGCGCTACGTGTTCGACGAGGGCCATCACCTGTTCGATGCCGCCGACGGCGCCTTCGGCGCGCATCTGAGCGGCGTCGAAGCCTCCGACCTCCGGCGCTGGCTGTTAGGCGCCGAGGGACGCCGCGGCAGCCGGGCCCGCGGCCTCGAACGCCGCCTCAGCGACCTTTTGGGCGAGGATGCGGAGGCGCAGTCGGCATTGCGCCGTCTGCTCCAGCTCGCCCAGCAACTGCCTTCGCCCAACTGGCAGACACGGCTGGTCGACGGCACGGTGCTGGGACCGGCCGAGGAGTTTCTCGCGCTGGTGCGCCAGCAGGTGCGCGCCCGGGCATCGGGCGAGGACCAGGGCTTCGGCCAGGAATGCGACGTGCGGCCGCTCAATCCCGGCCTGCTCGAGGCCGCCGATCGGCTGAGCGAGGCGCTCGACCAGATGCTCTCG
>DATHNU010000783.1:0-10971 GCA_035485695.1 Reyranella sp.
GAAGTCGGCATGGGTGGGATTGAAGCGCCGCATCAGCGCCGATTGCTGGCGCACGGAGTCGGGACCGCCGCGCGCGCCGATCCGCATGTTGGTGCCGCAATCGAAGGGAATGCCCAGGATCGCCGCCTTGTTGGCCGGGCCCGGCCGCCCATGGGGCGCGCCCATGAAGGTCATGGGCGCGGTGAAGAGTTCGGAATCGGACAGCCGGTCCATGGTCATTGCTCCGCTGAAAGAAAGTCGTAGGCCACCAGCGTGTGGATCTTGGCGACGGCCAGAAGCTCGTCGACCAGAACATACTCGTCCGGTCCGCCCATGTTGAAGGGCGTCAGCCCGAGCACGACGGTCGGCACGCCGTACTGGCGGTACCAGCGCGAATCGGAGCCGCCGACCCGCATGTTCACCGCCGGCGCCTCGCCCAGCACCTCGGCGGCGACCTGGGCGGTGCGCCGGATGATCTCGTGGCCGGGTTCGGTGAAGGAGGGCTCGAAGCGGCGGATCGCGCGCCAGCGTACGCCCGGAAGCGGAGCCAGCCATTCGTCGAGCTTCTTGGCCAGCAGGTCGGTAGTGACCCCGACCGGCAACCGGATATCGGCGCGGGCGATGGCGTGGGTCGGCACCAGGTTGGGCGACGTGCCACCCTCTATAGTGCCAATATTGACGGTGACGCGCGAGAGCGTGTCGGCCTCGCCGGCGCCCGACAGCGCCTCCGAGATCTCCTTGGCGTTGCTGATGGCTTCGGTGACGGCGGCCGGCGCCCGGAAGGCAATGGCTTCCAGTTCCTTCAGCCGGTCGAGCGCCTCGCGCAGCCGGTCGATGGCGTTGATGCCACGATGGACGTGCGCGCCATGCGCCGGCGATCCCGTCGCTTCGACTTCGACCCACATGAGGCCCTTCTCGCCGAAACGCACGATGCGGGGCGAACCGACATCGCCGCAGATGTTGGCGTCGCCGAGTGCATGCGGGATGTGCTCCATCATGTAGCCGGTGCCGAGCGAGCCCATGTTCTCCTCGTCACCCGCGAGCGTGAGCACGATCTCGCCTGACCAGGCGTCGCGGTGCTCGGCGAGCAATGTCGCGGCGAGCAGCGAGCAGGCGAGGCCGCCCTTCATGTCGCAGACGCCGCGGCCATAGAGCTTGCCGTCCTTGAGCACGCCGCCCAGCGGCGGCACGGTCCAGGCGAGGTCTTCGCGGATCGGGAAGGTGTCGAGATGGCCGTTGAAGATCAGCCGGCGGCCGGGCTTTTCGCCCCTGATGCGGCCGATCAGACTCACCACGCGCGGCGCGGGCTCGATGCGCTCGACCTCGATGCCGGGAATCTCCAGCAGCAGCGCTTCAGCGACCGCGGCCACATCATGCGTGTCGCTCGGCGGATTGGGCGAGGCCACGGCCACCAGCCGCTGCGTGGCGGCGATCAGGCGCTCGCGGGCCGCGTCGACGCGGCGGGCAAGCTGGTCGCGCAGAGAGAAGGGGGGCATCAGCGGTTCTGCAGCCGGCGTTCCCACCAGCGGATCGCCATGGCGAGCGGCCAGCAGATGAAGAAATAGACCACCGCGATGAAGGTGAAGGTTTCCAGCGGCCGGAAATTGGTGGCCGAAAGCTCCATGCCGCGCCGCGTGATCTCGCTCACCGAGATCACCGCGCCGAGCGAGGAGAACTTGATGAGCTGCACGAAGTTGGAGGCGAGCGGCGGCAGGGTCATGCGCACCGCCTGCGGCAGCACGATGCGGCGGAACGATTGCAGCGGCGAGAGCCCCAGCACCTGGGCGGCCTCGCGGTGGCCCTTGGGCACGCCCTGGATGCCCGAGCGGTAGACCTCGGAGATGAAGGCCGCCTGGTAGAGCGCGAGTCCGATGATCAGGGCAACCAGCGCCTCGATGCGCACGTTGAACACGATGGGCAGCACGTAATAGACCCACAGGAGCTGTACCAGGATCGGCGTGTTGCGCACCACCTCGCCAATCGAGATGCCGACCCAGCGCAGCGCCCGGAAGCGCGACATGTCGAGGAGCGCGATGACGAGGCCGCCGATCATCGCCAGCACCAGGGTGGCGGCCGAGATGAGCAACGTCATCTGCAGCCCCGACATCAGGAAGTCGAAGCTGCCCCACACGGTGTCCCAGCGGAACTGGTATTTGAACATTTCATGGTCTCCCGGAGCGCGGGCGTCCCGCCCGCTCATGATCATGAGCGGGCGGGACGCCCGCGCTCCGCATGAGTATGAGAAGACGCGCCTAGCAATCAGCCTCTACGGCGCCACGATCGGGTCGAGCTTGTGCTTCTTGGCGTACTTCATCAGCCGCCCGTCGAGCTTGATGGTATCGACGAACAGGTTGATGTAGTTCAGCCAGATCTGGTCGCCCGGCGGCACGACGTAGGAGTAGGGCGTCACGGCGAGCTTCTCGGCCGGCAGGATATAGGTCGCCCAGTCGAACTCGTCGGTGACTTTGATTGCTGTCGGGAAGTCGGTGAGGATGGCGTCGACCCGGCCGGCCACCAGCTCGGCCTCGCGCGTGTTGGGCGGGGCGATCGAGATCACCTCGGCGTTCTTGAGGTAGTCCTTCATATAGACGTCGATGTAGCTGCCCAGCGACGCCGCCGTCTTGACACCCTTCTGGTCGAGGTCTTCCCACTTCTTGATCTTGCTGTCCTTGCGCGTCACCACGTAGATGTTGGTGATCAGGTAGGGTTTGGAGAACTCGACCGCCTGGGCGCGCTTCAGAGTCGCGCCGACGCCGAACATGCCGATCTCGCACTTGCCGGCCTGCAGGTCGGCGATGAAGGTGCCGAAGCTCGTCTCGACGATCTCGAGCTTGGCGTCGAGCTCCTTGGCCAGTTCCTTGGCGAGGTCGGCGTCGATACCCTCGATCTCACCCGTCTTGGGATTGCGGAAGGAGATCGAATAATAGAGCGGGAACTGGCAGACCCTGAGCTTCTTGCTCTTGGTTACCTCGTAGAGCCGCGACTGCGTCTGCTGCGCCTCGGCACCCGCCGATGCCATCAACCCGAACGCTGCGGTAAGCGCGAACGCCCCCAATAGCTTTGCTGCACCCATCATCAGTCTCCTTCCTTGACCTTCCCCGTCATTCCTCGAACTGCTGCAGGAAGCGCCTGGCGCGCTCAGTCTTCGGCGCGTCGAAGAAGGCGGCGCCCGGCGCCTCCTCGACGATCTCGCCCTTGTCCATGAACACCGTGCGCGTGCCGACGTGGCGCGCAAATCCCATCTCGTGCGTCACCACCAGCATGGTCATGCCTTCGAGTGCCAGCTGGCGCATGACCAGCAGCACCTCGCGGCGCAGCTCCGGGTCGAGCGCCGATGTCGCCTCGTCGAACAGCAGCACCTTGGGCGACATGGCGAGCGCGCGCGCGATCGCCACACGCTGCTGCTGGCCGCCCGACAGCCGCGCGGGATAGGCGTCGCGCTTGTCGGAGAGATCGACTTTCGCCAACAGCTTCTCGGCCATGCTGACGGCCTCGTCGCGCGACATCTTCTTCACCCTGAGCGGCGCCTCGATCAGGTTCTCCAGCACCGACATGTGCGGCCACAGATTGAAGTGCTGGAACACCATGCCGATGTCGGAACGCACGGCGCGGGCGGCGGCCTTGATCTGGCGGTCGGGCTGGGGCGTCGAGATCGTCGTGCCTTCCATGACGATGCGACCCTCGCTCGGCATCTCGAGCAGCGCCAGGCAGCGCAGCAACGTCGTCTTGCCCGAGCCGCTGGGCCCGACGACGCAAACCACATCGCGCTCCATCACCGGCAGGCGCACGCGCGTCAGCACTTGATGCTCGCCGAACCGTTTGGTTACATTCTCCGCCTCGATGATCGGCGTTCCCGCCATCGATCCCATCCCTCCCAACTGGCGAGCCTATCCGTCTTCACAGCATAAGCAATTCCTATGCCTGTGATTATTCTTTTCCGAAGTCGTCCGGTAATTTGCTAGAAGGGGCGCAATGCCTGACAAAACGATCGATAAAGGCGCGTTATACTCGTCGATGGACGTGCGCCTCCTGGAAGCATTCCGCGCTGTCGTAGACCATCGCTCGGTGACGGCCGCGGCCGGCGCCATGGGTGTGACCCAACCCGCAGTCAGCGCGCAGATCGCCAAGCTCGAGGAGATGGTGGGCTTTGCGCTGTTCGAGCGCTCGGGCGGGCGGTTGAAGCCGACCTCCGAGGGCATGCTGTTCTATGCCGAGGCCATGCGCGTGCTGGGCGAGTTCGACCGGCTGCAGACCACCACCACGCAGATCCGCGAAGGCCAGGCGGGCCGGCTCACCATCGCCAGCCATCCGTGGGCGGCCATTTCGTTGCTGCCGAAGCTGGTGGCGGAGTTCCTGAGCGAACGGACGGGTGTGGCGGTGCGCCTGATCTCGCGCCACTCCGACGTGGTGAGCCAGCTTCTGCCCAGCGAAAGCTTCGATATCGGCATCGCCGAGCTGCCGATCGACGATGCGGCGGTGACGGTGTCCAAGCATCAGATGCGCTGCGTGATCGTGCTGCCGCCACGCCATCCGCTGGCCGCGCACAAGCTCTTGACGCCCGCGCTGCTGTCGGGTCATCCGATGGTGGCGCCGGTGCGTTCGCTGCAGCTCCCGCCCAAGCTGCAGGCGACCTTCGCCGCCGCGGGCGCCCAGCTCAACGCCGTGGTCGAGGCGGAATTTATCGCGAGCCTCTGCGGCCTGGTGGCGGCGGGCACCGGCTGGTCGCTGGTCGACCGGCTCTCGGCCGAAAGCTTTAGCCATCTCGGCCTAGTCGCACGGCCGTTCGAGCCGGCCATCCTCTATGAAGTGGGCGTCTTCCATCGCCGCGACCGCGAGCCGTCGATGCTGGCCGCCGCCTTTCTCGAACTGCTCGAAGGCAAGCTGGGTGGCTGAAGCGACAAAGCTGCGTCTCGACGCTAAAACCGCCGCCGAGCTCTTGGCCGACCCCGGCCTTTGGCGCGACTTCAACGACATCTGCGACTGCGGCGGCAGACTGGCCGGCAGCGAGAGCGAGAAGCGCGCCTTCGCGCTCCTGCGCGAGCGCGTGCGAGCGGCTTCGCCGGCCAATTCCGGCCGCTCGATTCCCGTGCCCTATGGCGGGTGGCGGGCCGAGACCGCGACTTTGCGCCTGCCCGGTGGAGCAATGGCTGCCTGCCATCCGCTGGTGCGCACCATCGCGACTCCTGCGGCCGGACTCACGGCCGAGGTGATCGACCTCGGCCGAGGCACGCCTGATGAATTCGATTCGCATGCCGCCGACATCAAGGGCCGCATCGTGCTGGTTCGCCACGAACTGATGTTCGCCGCCGGCACCATCCATCGCCGTCGCAAGTACGACATGGCGCGCGCCCATGGCGCCGTGGGCTTCCTGATCGCGGGCCCGCTGGCCGGCCACGTCGTGGCGGGCTCGTCGGGCCGCCAGAGCGGCGAGGGCATTCCCGCCCTCGGCATCGCACCCGAGACCGCGGCACGTCTTGCCCGCCGCGCCGCGGGATTCCCGACGGTGACGCTCACCATCGCCACCCAGGAAGGGCCGGCCGAGACCGAGACTCTGCTCTACGACTATCCCGGAGAGACCGACGAGTGGGTGGTGCTGAGTGCCCATGTCGACGGCCACGACCTGGCTGAAAGCGCCATGGACAACGGCACCGGGCTCGCTTCGGTCTTGGCCGTGACGCGCGCCCTGGCGCCACAGGTCGCGGGCTTCCGGCGCGGCCTGCGCGTGATGTTCTTCAGCGTCGAGGAATGGGCGCTCACCGGCTCGGCGCAGTATGTCGAGGCGCTGAGCCCTGCCGAACGCGGCAAGATCGCGCTTAACGTCAATCTCGACTCGGTGGCGGGCAGTCCCAATCTCGCGGCGCTCAGCAGCGGCTATGGCGGCGTCGAGCCCTTCGTGATGGGCGTCGCGGAGGTCAACGGCCTTACTGTCCGTACCGTGCGGCCACTGATGACCAACTCCGACCACGCCAACTTCGCCCAGGCCGGCATCCCGGCGCTGCGCCTGGTCGCGGGCTTCGATGATCCCGCCGCCCATCTGCGCGTCGTGCTGACGCCCGCCGACACACGCGACAAGGTTGGCCAGGGCGAACTCCGTACGGCGACTTTGTTCACCGCCGCGCTGGTTGCCGCCGCGTGCAATGCCGATCCCGCGGAAGTCGCGAAGTGGCGGTTCAAGTAGTCAGTGGACCGCGGGCCTCCAGGCCCGCTCATGATCATGATGCGGGCCTGGAGGCCCGCGGTCCGGCAAGACACTGAGACAAGCGCTCTCGCAGATTCTCGACATCGAGGTCTTTTCCGATCAGCACCAGGCGATTGGCGCCGCCGACACCGCGCTCGTCTTCCTCCAGCGTGAAACGCTCTCCGACGAGATGGAAGACGTAACGCTTGCCAGTCTCGGCCAGCCACAGGAATCCCTTGCCGCGGAACAATCCCGGCGGTCGACCCGAATCGAGGAAGGCCTGGAACCGGCTCACCGAGAACGGGCGGTCGCTCTCGAAGGACAAGGAGACGAAGCCGTCGTCATGCAGATGCCCTTTCCCATGCTTGTGATCGTGCCCCGTGTGCCAGGGGCGGAACAGGTCGACGTCGAGGATCAGGGGAAGCGGGACGGCGCTCCGCGTGGTGCGCACAAGCCGCGCCGCTGCATTCAGCGAGCGGATCTTCTCCTCGACCGTGTCGAGCCGCTCGGCGCCGGCCCTGTCGCATTTGTTCAAAAGGATGGCGTCGGCATAGCGCAGCTGGTTGCGCGGGGCGATGCCGTCGAACCTGTCGAGACTGAACTGCTCGGCATCGGCCACTGTGACGATGGCGTCGAGGCGAAGCGTGTCGCGGAATTCCGGGCGCTGGAAGGTGAGCGCCACCGGCAATGGATCGGCGACCCCGGTGGTCTCGACGATGATGTGATCGACAGGCTCGGGCCGACGCAGCACGCGCACGATGCTGTCCAAAAGGTCGTTGTTGGTCGAGCAGCAGATGCAGCCGTTGTTGAGCTCGACCATGCCGTCTTCGGCGGCGATGATCAGGTCGTTGTCGATGCCGATGTCGCCCAGCTCGTTCACCAGCACCGCTGCCCGCACGTCTTGCCGGTTGGACAGGATATGGTTGACCAGCGTGGTCTTGCCGCTGCCTAAAAAGCCGGTCACCAGCGTCACCGGTAGCCGACCGGTGGCGGGACGGGGCGGTGTCTCGAAGGTGGCAGGCGCTGACGTCATGCGGCGGGAGGTGGCGCGCTGTTGTCGAACAGGTAGCTGGTGCCGACGGCCGACTGGCTGACCCGCTCGCCATAGGCGGCGGCGAGGGCGTGCAAGGCCCGCCAGCCGGTGCAGTGGCCGGTGATGATGTTCCGGATGTCGAAGGCGCCCAGCGCCTCGACCGTCTGCGGGATGAGATGTTCCATGACGCCGCCCAGATGCAGGCCGCCCATCACCGCATGGATCGGGGTGTCGGGAAACAGGCGCCGGACCTCGGTGCAGACATTGACGATGCCGGCGTGACTGCAGGCGCTGAACACCACCAGGCCGAGACCGCGCACGTTGGCCACCAGCATGCGTTCGTCCATCAGGTAGGGATCGGGCCGCCACTCCTCGGAATTGTCGCGTCGGCAGAGATGGTCCTGCCGGCCGGTCTCGAAGGCGCTCACGCGCGGGATCTCGCCGCTGTAGTAGAAGTGCCCGCCCAGCAGCAGCCTCGCGTTACCGTCATTGACTACCCGGGCTCCGCGCGCCTGCATCTGCTCGGGCGTCGGCACCCGGGCCGCGGGAAAGACGACCCCGCTTTTCAGCAGCACGCCGCGCTCGTTGAACATGCCCGGATTGACATGCACCGTGACGGAGTCGCGGCCGCGCCGGCCGACGATGGCGTCGATCGCCGCCGGCAGCGCGCCCATATGGTCCCAATGGCCGTGCGTGATGGCGATCTCCTCGACCTCGCCGAGATCGAGGCCGAGGTTGCGGCAGTTGCGGATGAAGACGGCGCCCTCGGTGCCGGTATCGAACAGCGCAACATGCTCGCGGCCGCCGAGACGCGACCTGAGGCGCAGCCCGTAGCCGAGATTGGCCGCCAGCAGCGTCTCGCCGGAGATTTCCTGGGCGCCGGCCAGCACCACGTTGGCGAATTCCGACACGGCGAACGAGGTCTTGCTGACATAGGTGTCGCTCACATTGTCGGTGATGACCTCGACCGCGAGCGAATCGAGGATGGCGAGGGAGTTATGGTCGTCCATGCGGGCCCTACGTCGATTTGAGAAACTGTATCAACAAGCTGTTTACCTCGTCGGCTTTCTCCTGCTGCACCCAGTGGCCGGCGCCCTCGATCAGGTGGATCTCCTTCATGTTGGTGCAGGCGATCTTCTGCATCCTCTCGATCGCGCCCGGAGTCTGGTAGATGCCCCAGTCGCTCCTGCCCGAGATGAAGGTCGACGGCACGTCGATGGTGCGGCCGGTGAAGACTTCCAGCTCCGCTCTCACCTTGCCGCCGGTGCGCACGCGGTACCAGTTGAGCCCGCCCTGGAAGCCGGTGCGCCCATACTCTTCGCTGTAAACTTTCAGCGCGCGGTCGGGCAGCCACTCGTTGGCCGCGATCTCCGCGGGCGAGGGCATCTCCTTGGCCACGGTCTCCGCCATGCCGTCGGCCAGGTCCATGATGTAATAGGTCGGCATTTTGGCAAGCTCTTCGGCGGTCCAGCCTTTCAGCTCGAACGGCTTGTTGGCTTTCCAGTCAGCACTCTTGTGATGGTAGTAGGCGCGCAGGAAATCATGCACGCCCTGCCGGGCTTTCCACATGTTCTCGTTGGCCGGCCGCGTCGAGTAGTACCATTGGTAATGCTTGCGCGGCCGCGAAAGGGCGGCGAGCGCGGGATGGATGTCCGGCGCCTTGCCGGCCGGCGGCTTGTCCGCCGTATCGAACGGCACGGCCGGCAGGCCACCGAACGGCGCGCTCATCAGCACCATGCGCTTGAAGATGTCGGGCCGCACCAGCGCTGCGTAGGCCGCGACCGAAGCGCCGAAATCGTGACCGACGGCTGCCTCCGCCGTCCGATGGCCGAGCGCGAACAGGACGCCAATCGAATCGCGCAGCAGATTCGTGAAGCGGAAGCTCGTGATGTCGCCGTCATAGTCGGCATCCCAACCGGTGGTGCGGCCATAGCCGCGATGGTCGGGCGCGATCGCGTGATAGCCCGCGGCGGCGAGCGCCGGCATCACCTTGCGCCAGCTATAGGCGAGCTCGGGAAAGCCGTGCAGCAGCAGCACGGCCGGCCGGCCTTTGCCCTCGTACCCCGCTTCGAGCACGTGGATGTCGAGGCCATTGATGCCCGGCAGGATGCGCGAACGGACGCCGGTCGGCAGGACGGAGGAGGGCAACGGTTCCATTGCGTCGGGGTCCATTCTTGATCGTGTCAGGGCGCGAGCCTACGCTGTGGCCGTCGAAAAAGGCAGGCCGGTGTGGTTTAGCCCGGCGCTTCCGCGGTTTCGACCTGCGGCAGTCCTGACGGGCGCGCGAGCGCCCTCGCCCCACGACTTCGCGCCCGCGCACTGCCGCGCCGGCGATACGAAGGGACGTGGATCATGCAGCAGCAGATTTCGGTCATCACGCTTGGCATCGCGGATATCGCGCGGTCGAAGCGCTTTTACGGCGAAGGCTTCGGTTGGAAGCCGGTATTCGAGACGCCGGAGATCGTCTTCTACCAGATGAACGGCTTGATGCTGGGCACGTGGCTTGGCTCGGCACTCGAGGCCGACATGCGGCGGGACCTCGCTCGGCCCGGCGCGTTCTCGCTCGCTCACAATGTCTTCACGCAACAGGAGGTGCAGCCGTTGCTCGATCGACTCGCTGCACACGGCGGTCGGCTGCTGCGCGCGGCCGATGCGCCGCCGCATGGTGGCTTTCGCGGCTATGTCGCCGATCCTGACGATCACGCCTGGGAGATCGCCTACAATCCGGCGTGGCCCATCGCGCCAGACGGCCGCGTGACGTTCGGCCTATAGGATCCAATAATTGAACTGGCCGGGCGCGTGGGCACCCGGCCAGTTCTCACCGTTTCCGCGCGCCTGCTTAGTGGGCAGGCGGCGCGTAGCGGATCAGGGTCTTCCTGTTCATGCGCTGGTCGATCTGCGCGGCTTCGCACTGGTGAAAGCGCAGCGTCTCAGGCGACAGGCCGTATGACAGGCAGGCGTCGCGCGCATCTCGCGTCGAGCGGGCCTGCATGTAGGCGACATCCGGCTGTCCACGATCGAAGGCACTGGCCGCGCGGCTGACGCAGCCCTCGAAGGCGGTGGTGTGGGGTGTGACGCCATAGTCGAGACACGCCTGCTCGGCAAAGACGAGCGACTGGCCGGACTGGGCCTTGGCAGACTGGTACGGCGCAGCCGTGGCAATGGCCAGACTGCCCAGGAGGCCAGCTGTCGTGAAGACCAGCGCATTCTGTCGGAGCAGGGTCATGGCTTCCCTCCTTTCCGTGATTCGAAGAAAGAACGCGACCTCGCATCGCCAAGTTGCCCGTTCTATTGAGGTGATTGTGCGACGGGACCCGCTCGGGCAGGGACGCGACCCGTCTCAACCATCGCTGAAGGCGATGGCGCGACCGTTGACCGGACGCGGATCTACCGGTGATCCGCGATCTGCGGTCCGTAAGTCGGTTGCTCGTCGGCGAGCACCAGCAGGCCGCGCGCCGTCGTCTCCTTATCAAGGCAGGCCTTGAAGCCATCGGTCTGCGGCTGCAGTCCATAGCCCAGGCAGGCATCACGCGACTCGATGGCGACGCGGGCAAAGCCGCGCGCCAAGGCGGGCTCGCCCCATTCCAGGGAACGCGTGGCCTGGGAAAGGCAGTACTCGTACATCTCTGTCGCGGGCTTTACGCCCTCCTCACGGCAGATGCGCTGCGCCTGGTTTTGCGCCGAAGCAGGCGGAACGGGCGGCAGGAAGGCGATGGCGATGCCGATGAGGACCGTGGCGCCAATCGCGATTCCGGCGTGCGTCTGGCTGTGGGTCATGGAA
>DATHNU010000784.1:0-4326 GCA_035485695.1 Reyranella sp.
ACGGCTACGACCTGCCGTCGTTCGAGAAGCTCACGACCTTCAAGACCTGGGCCGAGGAGGGCCCGCCCAAGGGCACGCTCTACCACTATCCGAATATCAACAATCACCAGATCCTGTCGCTCGCCGGCGCCCCGGCGCCGCACAAGATCGGCGAGCAGATCTACGTTCAGGCGCTGATGCCGCAGATGGCGGTGCGCTACTTCCGCGGCGAGGCCATGGAAAAGACGCTCGACTGGGCGGCCAACGAGCTCGAGGGCTTCACGCGCAACTGAGGCAAGCGCCGGCGGCTCCACGACCGCAACCCAAGCAGTTGCGGAGCGTTATGTCGCCGGAGCATGGCTCCAACCGACCTCGAGCCGCGGATGTACCGGCGGAGGTCGAGGCCCGCCCGGCAATGTCGGTGCGGGCCTTCTGTTGTCGGCGCCGGAAAGGCTGGTGCTGCCGCACAGGATTGAACTGTGGACCTCCCCCTTACCAAGGGGGTGCTCTACCACTGAGCTACGGCAGCGCCATTTGGCTTTAGAGGGGCGGGGTATGCCATAGGGTCGGGGGCGGTTCAACCGCTGCCGCCCGCCGAAACGGGCGTTCCGCGGTGGCTTGCCGCGGCGCTCGTGCTCTGCCTACCATTTTGCCCAAGGATCGCCCCAAGAAGACAGGGCAGGAGGGAACGCATGGACTGGCGCCCGATTTCCGCCGACTCCCACATTACCGAACCGCCCAATTGCTATCTCGACCACATTGATCCGGCATGGCGCGAGAAGGCGCCGCGTATCGTCCACAAGGAAGGGATGGGCGATATCTATCTTGTCGACGGGATGAAGACTCCGGTGCCGATGGGGCTTGTCGCTGCGGCCGGCGTGCCGCCCAAGGACATCCGCATAGGGGGCGCGAAATTCGAGGATTTGCATCGCGGTGGCTGGGATCCCACGACGCGGCTGGCTGACCAGGACAAGGATGGCGTGGCGGCCGAGATCATCTATCCCACGGTCGGCATGCTGATCTGCAACCATCCCGACTTCGACTACAAGAAGGCCTGCTTCGACGCCTACAATCGCTGGCTTCAGGCCTACTGTGCCCATGCACCGGACCGCCTGATCGGGTGCGGCCAGACCGCCATGCGCACCATCAAGGAAGGCATCGAGGATCTCGCTCGTATCAAGGCGATGGGTTTCCGCGGCGTCATGATGCCGGGCAATCCGGGCGAGAAGGACTACGACAACCCGGCCTACGATCCGTTCTGGGAGGCGGCCATCGCGCTCGAGCTGCCGCTGTCGTTCCACATCCTGACGTCGAGCGGCGACAACGCGCTCGCCAAGCCGCGCGGACCGAAGATCAACGGTTTCCTCAGCATCATCCGCGGCTGCCAGGACATCATGGGCATGCTGGTGTTCTCGGGCGTGTTCGAGCGCCATCCCAAGCTGCGCGTGGTCTGCGTCGAAGCCGATGCCGGCTGGGCGCCGCATTTCATGTATCGCATGGACCATGCCTACAAGCGCCACCGCTACTGGATGAAGGGCAAGGAGCTCGCGCGCCTGCCGTCGGAGTATTTCCGCGATCACATCGCGCTCACCTTCCAGGACGACTGGACAGCCTTCCAGTTCGCCGACCAGCTCGGCCCGCACCAGCTCATGTGGGCAAACGACTTCCCGCACAGTGACTCGACCTGGCCGTGGAGCCAGGATGTCATCGGCCAGCAGACCGGCCATCTCAGCCCCGAACTGCGCAAGCGGATCCTGCGCGACAACGTCGTCGAGCTTTACAAGCTGGCCGCGTAGACGGTCCGGATGCGCTTCAGCCTGTTCATGTACTGCACGGTCGGCCGGCGGGCCGAACTCGAGGCCGGCATGGCCGGGCGCAATCCCGCGCTCTACCAGCGCATGCTGGAAGAGATCGCCGAGTATGTCCGCTTCGCCGACGACGCCGGCTATTTCGGCTTCGGCCATCCCGAGCATCACCTGCAGATCGAGGGCTTCGAGATCTCGAACGATCCGCGGCTGATGTCGATGTGGCTGGGCCGGCACTCGAAGAGGCTGCGAGTCATCACCTGCGGCTTCGTCTCGACCACGCACAATCCGCTGCGCGTCGCCGAAGACATCGCCACCATGGACCACATGCTGGGTGGCCGCTTCGGCGTCGGCCTGGTGCGCGGCTACCAGGCGCGCTGGGTCGAGAACTTCAAGATCCGCGATGAGCTGAACGCCGTCGGCCCGTGGAACAAGGACACGCCGGCCGACACGGCCAATCGCGAATACTTTTCCGAGTTCGTCGACGTCGTGGTGAAGGCGCTCGCCAACGAGACCTTCAGCCACCACGGCAAGTACTGGAATTTTCCGCCGGCGGGGATGGTCAATCCGCACGAGCATCCGGTCTATGTGAAGTACGGGCAGGGCGTGACGGCGGCGATGAAGATCGAACAAGTGGGCATTGCGCCGCGCCCGCTGCAAACGCCCCATCCGCCGCTTTATGGCGGCTTCGCCGCCTCGATGCGCACCGCGCTGTTCTGGGCCAAGTACGGCGGCAAGCCGATCGTGCTCACCGACAACCTGAAATTCTACGACCAGCTTTGCCGCGGCTACACCGAGGAGGCAGCCAGGCACGGCCGCACCGTGAAGAACGGTCAGCAGGCCGGCTGGGGCGGCATCTTCATCTGCGCCCCGACGGACGCGCAGGCGCAGGAATGGGCCAAGGACATGATGTGGTTCTGGCAGAGCTGGGCAACGCCGTTCGGTCAGGGCGTGCCCGAGCTGCTGGTCGGCTCGCCGGACACGATTTGCCGGCGGCTGGAGCAGGTTCAGCAGGTCATCCCCGACCAGGATGAGGTGATCCTCCTGATCCCGCAGGGTATCCATGACCGCAGCCAGATCCTGACATCGCTCGAGCTGATGGCGACCAAGGTGATGCCGAGGTTCGCCTAGAACGGCGAACCGAACGCTACTCTTTGCGCAGAGTGATGAGCGTGGCCTCGCCGCGGCTGTTGAAGCGAACCGGCGGCCCCGAGACGCCAAGGCCGCAACTGGTGTAGCCGGCCATTCTGCCCTGGCGCCACAAGCCGCGCGCCGCATGGCGGCATCGTTTGAGCTGTGTGATCACGGGCCGGCCGCCCGGCAGGCAAATCTGGCCGCCATGGGTATGGCCGCACAGATAGAGGGCGTAGCCCGCTTCATCGGCATAGTCGGCGACCTCGGCGGAATGTACGAGGGCGATGCGGAACTCGCCGGCGTGATCAGCCAACGCCGCCCGCGCGGCTTCGCTATAAAAGGAATTGACGTCATCGAGTCCGGTGATGCGCAGGTGCTCACCCTCGCGCTGAAGGACGAGCGAGCGATTGATCAGGACCTCGAAGCCCGCCCGGCCGAGCGCGTCGGCCATCCCGACCGGATCGTGATTGCCAAGCACGGCGATCCGAAGACCGCGCACCCGGACACCGTCAAGCGCCTCTGCCAGCAGCCCAGCCGATCGGGCGATCGGTGCGCCGTGGTGGCCATGGACGTCGCCGGTCAGCGCAAGCAAATCGATTTCGAGACCGCCCAGCAGCTTGCGGGCAGCGTCGACAAGCGCCGGGAAGACGTCGAGATGCGTGTCGCTGACGTGAAGGATCCGGTATCCGTCGAACTGCCGCGGCAGCTCCTTGAAGGCGAATTCCAGCTCGACCAGCTTGAGATCGAGGGCATTCCGTCGCCCCCGTCCATAGAGCGGTGTCAGGCGGAGGCCGGCGCCAAACGCGGCGAGGAGACCGGAGAACAGCCGCTTGCGCCAGCGGCCGCGGCGGCCCGCAGGGCTGCTCCAGTACGGGCTGTTCTCCAGACGATGTCGTTGAATGGCCCAATCGGACGAGGAGTGAATCAACCTATGCTCTCATGTGCGGCCGAGAATGTGGTTGTTGAGCGCGTCTTTGTCCAACAGGCTGGAACCCTCTCCGGGGACGCGCTGATTTGCCGCCGCCCCTTGGCCACAGGGCGCCCGGTCTTCATGAGGTGCGCAACGTCGCCTCACGACGATGCGCAGCGGTTCAGGCCAATCTCGAGACGATGCAACGGACAGGAGA
Organism: Reyranella sp.; assembly: GCA_035485695.1. GTDB lineage: Bacteria > Pseudomonadota > Alphaproteobacteria > Reyranellales > Reyranellaceae > Reyranella. The sequence goes on from DATHNU010000784.1 coordinate 4,046, forward strand.
GGACGCTCGGCCATGTATCGCTCTGGTGCGACAGGTCCGTCAGCTCCATTCCACGTTCGGCGCTTTGCTGCCGCCTTTGGTCGGGATTGCCGATCGCGATTGGTCGATGCGCCTAGCGTCTCATCGACATCCGCCAACGCACCGTATCTTCGATCTGTGTCTGCAGGCCGCGCAGCGGAGTCCAGCCGAGCTGGTTCTGCGCCTTGTCGATGCAGCCGACCAGGCGCGGCGAATCGCCCGGCCGGCGGGCGCCATAGACATGGGGAACCGGCCGCCCCACG
>DATHNU010000785.1:0-3772 GCA_035485695.1 Reyranella sp.
CGCATCCCCCTCACCCGACCTCTCCCCCTAGCGGGGGGAGAGGAGCCTGATTCGGCCGCAGGCCGACCGCACGCTCGGCATTTTTAGCGCTGACACGCGCTGCCAGAGTCGTAAGCTTTCGCCTTCACAACAGGGAGGGACCCATGGCGACCAACCAAACGTATGTGAAGACCGAAGTGGTCGGCAGCTCCGACAAGTCGGTCTCCGATGCCATCGAGTCCGCGATCGCCGTGGCATCCCGTTCACTGCGCAATCTCGCCTGGTTCGAGGTGATCGACGTCCGCGGCAGCATTCACGACAACAAGGTCGCGAACTACCAGGTCACGCTGAAGCTGGGCTTGAAGTACGAGCCAAAGGCGTAGCGAAGGCTGCCTCTGCTCCGAGCTTTGCCCATTCGGACGACACCACGCCGCGGGCCCGGCTGCCTCAGCCGGCCGACTGGCCTCGCTCCAGCTGAGCCGGCTCGCCCCACTGCGTCTCAAAGGCGGGGAGCCAGTCCTGCTGTTGCCATCCTTCGCGATGCCGCGCGGCGCGCGGCGCCTCGGGATGAGGTCGGGACTTCCGGAGCGCACAGGAGATCCTGAAGATCGCCCGCTCCTCGCGGGTCATCAGGAAGGTCATCCGGAAACGCGCGAGCAAGCCGAAGAGCCGGGCGTCGCGGCGCCGCAGCAACACCGGGATCCTGGCGGCCGCCGACAGGATGGCGCGGAGCCGCTGGCGAAAGGTCTGGTCTGCCATCGCGCGCAGCTCGGCGTAGCGGCTGAGGACCGGGTGAGCGGCATCGAAGCCTTCCGTCAATCCCCGGATGTAGCTCGCACTGAGACGTTCACGCGGCACGATATGCCGCAGGGTCAGCCGGTCGTCGTACCAAAGCCTGAAGCCCAGAAGGCCCACACCCAGGCAGATTTCGAGATCCTCGCCGGCGGTCAGGGCAGACCCTTGCCGGCCGATCAGAAGGGGAAATCCCGGGGTGTCGTACAGTTTCACCAGAAGCTTCCGGCGCACCACCAGTCCGGCGCCCCACAGCTGATCGTTGTCCCCGCTGGCCAGCGCCTGGGCGCCCACCGCGGCCATGGCCGAGTAGGAAAAGAACAGCGGTGGAATGTCGTAGTCGGCGATGGGCGTGTTCGCCCCGCCCGTGGCGCCGATCGTCTGGTCGGCCAGGATGGCCGCCGCCACCTCGAGGTAGTCGGGGTCGAGAAGATTGTCGTCGTCGCAGAAGACGACGACCTCCCGCGTCGCGGCCCGCACGCCCGCCTGCCGGGCAGCGGAAAGCCCCTGTATCGGCTCGAAGATCACCCTGAGGTCGACCGCCAGCGGGCCGACCTGATCCCACAGGGCGGCGGCTGCGGCGGCAACGCCGTCGGTGCTGCAGTTGTCGACGACAATGATCTCGTGGCCGGCGTCGCCGTTCAATTCCGCCAGCGCCGTCAACACACGCTCGATTCGCGCCGCGCCATTGTAGGTGCAGATGACGATGGAGAACCCCCGGCCCTCGACCGATGGATACGCCCCCTCCCGCGCGACAACCGACTCGGGAAACGGCAGCGCCGGGTCGGCGGGGCTGGACACGTCGCTGTCCGGGTAACTCGAGACGTCGAGAAAGGCCGAATTGTCGAACTCGGCATAGGTCGCCATGCTGCCCCGTCCCCCGCTGAAAGCCGTTCGCAGCGGCTGTCCGACTGCTCCGACACTCTAGCCCTGAAGCCGGCGACGTCCCGGCAGACTTTGCGTGAATTGGCGACAGCGGGTGGTCGTGCGGAATAGCCTGCCGCACGCGCGGATGCTTATGATCCGGGGATATCCTAAGAAGGGGCCGCGCCGGCCACTGGGATGTCACAGGATAACGGGTGCCGCAGGCATGGTGTCGCTGACCGAGAAGACGACGATCCGCCTGCCCGCCACCGCGGTGTGGCCGCTGCTGCGCGACCCGGCCCTGGTGGCGTCGTGCATTCCCGGCGCCCAGCTCGCGCCCGACCAGGGCGACGGGCTGTGGCGCGGCTCGGTCCGCGTGAAGTTCGGCCCGACCGTCGCGGTGTTCCGCGGCGAAGCGAGTCTCGCCTTCGACGACGCGGCGCGCACCTGCACCATCGAGGGCCGCGGCATCGACGGGCGCGGCGCGTCGCGTGCGCTGGCGTCGGGCGTCGTCAAGGTGAGCGGCAGCGACGTGACGGAGCTCGCCGTCGACGGCAGCTTCACGGTGAGCGGGCCGCTCGAGACCTTCGCCAATGCCGGCGGCGTGCATGTGGCGCGCGCGCTGCTGGCCGAGTTTTCCGCCAACCTGGCGAAACTTTTAGCCGAGCAGCGAACGGCGGCGGCGCCAACGGCCGCCGACGCATTGCCTTCCGCGCCGGCAGACGCAATGGTTGCGCCACCATCACCGCGGGCAACACCACCCGCACCCACCGCCGCACCGGAGCTCAGCGCCACGAGCCTGCTGTGGCGGGCGTTCCTGTCATGGCTGCGCGATCTCGCCGGCAAAGGAGAGAGACCAAGATGAGCAAGCTGCAAGTGTCCGACATGCTGGCGCGCGCCTTCGCCGCGGAGGGCGTGGAAGTGCTGTTCACCCTGATGGGCGACGCCAACATGTACTGGTCGGTGGCGATGTCGAAACTGCCCGGCATGGAGATCGTGCACGCCCGCCACGAGCACTGCGCCGTCGCCATGGCCGACGGCTATGCCCGCGCCACCGGCAAGGTCGGCGTCGCCTCGACCACCTGCGGCCCGGGCTTCACCCAGATCATGACGGCGCTCACGATCGCAGCGCGGGGCAACGTGCCGCTGGTGGTGTTCGCGGGCGATGCGCCGATCGCGGCCTCGTGGTACCTGCAGCAGATCGACATGGCGCCGCTGACCCTGGCCTGCGGCGCGCACCACGTGGCGGTGAAGCATGTCGACCGCCTGCTCGACAATGTGCGCGAGGCCTTCCAGGTGGCGCAGGCCGAGCAGCGGCCGGTCGTGCTCTCCGTGCCGATGGATATGCAGAAGCAGCCCTGGCCGCACCTCACCGACTACACGCCGTCCTCCGAGCTGGTACCGATGGCGCAGCGGCCGATTCCCGATCCCGCGATCGTCGACCGCGTGATCGACATGATCGCCGAGGCCGAGAAGCCGATCGTGCTGGCCGGCCGCGGCGCCATCCTCTCCGGCGCGGCGCCGGCGCTCGAGGCGCTGGCCGAGCAGTCGGGCGCCCTGCTCGCGACGTCGCTGCTCGGCAAGGGCCTGTTCGACGGCAATCGCTATGCGCTCGACATCGCCGGCGCCTTCGCCAGCGACTTCTCGCGCGAGCGCTTCGCCGAGGCCGACCTGGTGATCGGCGTCGGCGCGGCACTCGGCCACTACACCACGGAGGGCGGCTATCTCTATCCCACGGCCCGCACCGTGCAGATCGACACCAACCCACGCGGGCTGTGGCAGGGCCTGCGCACCGCCGACCTGCATGTGCGCGCCGACGCCCGGGCGGCGGCCGAGGCGATCGTGGCGCGCATGAAGGCCCGCGGCGTGTCGCGCGCCGGGTTCCGCAGCGCCGACATGGCGCAGCAGATCGCGGGCGACCAGCCGGACCCCAAGGAATTCAAGGTCCAAGCCAACACTGTCGATCCACGCAAGGCGGTGCTCGAGCTCGACCAGGCGATTCCCAAGGATTGGGACATCGTCGTCGGCGCCGGCCACTATTTCAGCATCGTCATGACCCACATGAAGGGCCGGGCGGCCGACAAGTATCACGTGGTCAACGATTTCGGCGCCATCGGCTCGGGCCTGCCGGCGGCCA
>DATHNU010000786.1:0-2156 GCA_035485695.1 Reyranella sp.
CTGTTCACCGCCTTCCTGCTCTATCTGGCGCTGCGCTGGCTGGTCATCCGGCCGCTGCAGGATCTGTCGGCCGACATGACGGCATTCCGGCGCGAGCCCGAAGAGCCGGGAACGGAGCGACCGCCGACCCGGCGCAATGACGAGATCGGCGTCGTCGACCGCGAGTTCCAGAACCTGCAGCGCGAGCTGCGCGCGTCGCTCCGGCAAAAATCGCGGCTGGCCGAGATTGGTGCGGCGACCAACAAGATCAACCACGATCTGCGCAACATGCTGTCGACGGCGCGGCTTTTGTCAGATCGCCTGGCGCGCAGCGACGACGAGCGCACGCGCGCACTGGCGCCGACCATCCTCAACACCATCGATCGGGCGGCACGCTTGGCCAGCGACGCCATCGAATATGTGCGCGACCGGCCGACGCCCCGGATCGCCGAGATCGAGCTGGCCGACCTGGTCGACGAGGTAGGCGTGGCGCTGCAGGAACAGGGCGAGGACAGCACGCCCAACATCGTGCGCCACTGGATCAACGAATGCAGCGACGAGCGGCCGGTGCGCGCCGATCGCGACCTGCTCTATCGCATATTTGTCAATCTCGGCCGCAATGCCTTCGAAGCCGGGGCAACCACGGTCACCGTGCGCTCGCACGCCAACGGCGGCTATTTCGAGGTCGACGTCGCCGACAACGGTCCTGGCGTGCCCCAGGCGGTCGCGGCCCAGATCTTCCGCCCCTTCGCCACGGGCGGTCGCACCGGCGGCGCCGGGTTGGGCCTCGCCATCGCCCGCGACTTGGTGCGCATCCACGGCGGCGACATCGCGCTCGCCGAGACCAGCGCCGCGGGCACGACGTTCCGCTTCACGTTGCCGGTACAACCGTCGTCCTGAGCGAAGCACGCACTCGGTGCAAAGTAACCTCATCCTGAGGAGCACGCCGCAGGCGTGCGTCTCGAAGGATGGCAACAACTATGACGTCGTCCATCCTTCGAGACGCCGCGCTGCGCGCGGCTCCTCAGGATGAGGTTTTCTTGGATGATCCGAGTGGTCCGAAGGTTAAGTCTGCGCCTTCAGCCTCGCAATGAACTCGCGGATGCGACGCGCGTTGACACCGAGATCGGACTCGCCGACGCGGCTCTTGGAGCGGATGTCGATGCGGCTGCCCGTGCCCTCGGGGCGGATGCGCACCACGATGTCGTCGTTGAAGCCGAACCATTGGCTGGTGGCGATGGCTTCCAGGCGCCCGTCGGCCGGCGCGCGCGCGACGACGTCCCAGTCCATCGCCATCGCCACGGCGTCGACACGCCTGAACGCCTCGGCCGGCGGCACCGGCAGGATGACCGGCACGATGTCGGGGTAGGCGGCGCGCTGCAGCACGCCGGCGCTGGCGCCGGGATAGGCCGGCGGATTGGCAGCACCTCGGCGCAGTTGCAAGGTGACGACCAGCGGCGGCGGATTGGCGATGTCGGTCGAGATGTCGTTGATCTCGGGCAATTGCTGGGCGCGCAGGAACCAGTCGAGCGGCATATAGGCCGCGGCCGCGCCGATCACGATGGCCAGCAGCGCCGCCACGAAGCCGCGCCGGCGGTCGCCAGGCCGCGTCGGCACGATGGTGGCCAGTCCCAGGGCCACCGCGGCGACGGCAAGGTAGAAGCCGTAGCGGAAGACCGCGAAGTCCGCTTCGATGTCGAGCCCGACGTAACGGTGGAGCGGCCCGGCCGAGGCGACGACCAGCGCCGCCACGCAAGCCGTGATGAAGGCCAGGCGCGCCAGACGATGACTCATCGGATTGGTCGGCCGAACGAACATGATGTCTCCGCTGCAACCTTATCGTAACCATGAAAGACGGCCCACGCACCCGCTCGACACGCCCCGCTCGACAGGGGCGGCGGCAATCTCTATGCCGCGGCCATGACAATTATCGACGTCGACCGTCGCCGCGCGATGGCCGCGGGCTTCTGCGCCATCGCGCTGTGGGGCGCCCTGGCGGCGTTGTCGGTAACGGCCGGTCCGGTTCCGCCGTTCCAGATGGTTGCCATGACGTTCGCGGTCGGCGCCTCCATCGGCATCGTACGGGCGCTCGCCCGCGGCGTCGGCTGGGCGGGGCTTTTGGGCTGGCCGCCGCGCGTATGGTTGTTGGGCGTCGGCGGGCTGTTCGGCTACCACGC
>DATHNU010000787.1:0-4336 GCA_035485695.1 Reyranella sp.
GACATGGATGTCGTTTTCCTGCGTGCCGGTGGCGATGAACTTGCCGTCGGTGCTCCAGCGCAGCGCCACGTGGCTGCCGCGCCAGGCGAAGCGGCGCGGCGGCAGGGTGACCTGGCCGATGCTCCACACCGTGACGCCGCCGTAATGGGCGCAGGCGATGCGGCTGCCATCCTTGCTGAAATCGAGGTCGGCCACCGTGCTGGGGTGTGGGCCGAACTCGCGCACCTCGCCGTCCTTCACGACGACGGCGCTCTTGCCGAGCGACGCGGCGACGGCGCCGGTGGTGCGGTGCGCGGCGAGATGCTCGACCCACTTGCCTTTGTGGTTGGCAAGCTCCGAAGCCGTACCGTCAAGTCCGATGCGCAGCAGGCGGCCGTCGTCGCCGCCGCTGATGAAGCCTTCGCCTGCCGGATCGCCGACCAGCGCCAGCACTGCTCCATTATGAAGGGCGGCGCCCTGCACCGGCGGGGCGGCGTCGGATGCGGCGGCGGTGATATCGGCCGGCAGCAGGCGCACGCTTCCGTCGCCCAGCGCGAAAGCTGCCGTGGCGCCGTCGCGGCTGAAGGCGCAGGCGGCGGCCGGCGCGTCGGCCGCGATCGAACGCGCCGGCGGCAGGGTCTGCCGCCAGGCTGGATTTGCGAGATCGAGCTTCACGCGACTATTTCAGGCAGTCGTCGAAGCCGCGCTTCAGGTTCTCGCCGTCGAGGTTGCGGCCGATGAAGACAAGCTTGCTGGAACGCTTCTCGCCGTCCTTCCACGCAGAACCCCAGTCGCTGTCCATCATCATGTGGACGCCCTGGTAGACGTAGCGCCGCGGTGCGCCGTCGATGGCGAGAATTCCCTTGCTGCGGAAGATGTCGGGGCCGCGCAGTTGCAGGAGCGCGCCCATCCATTTCTGGAACTTTTCGGGATCGACCGGACGATCGGCACTGAACGACAGGCTTTTGACCGCCTCCTCGTGGTCGTGATCGTGACCGTGATGGAGGAAGTCGGGCTCGAATTCGAGGATGCGCTTCAGGTCGAACGCGCCCTTGTCGAGGATGGCGTCGAGCCCGATCTGGCTCTTCTGGGTCTTGAAGATGCGGGCATAGCGGTTGATCGCCTGGATCTTGTCTTCCACCTTCTTGAGCTCGTCGGCGCTCACCAGGTCGGTCTTGTTGAGCAGGACCACGTCGGCGAAGGCCACCTGCTCCTCCGCCTCGTCCCCCTGCTCGAGCTGGCCAAGGAAGTGCTTGGCATCGACCACGGTCACGATGGCGTCGAGGCGGGTCTTGGCCTTGACCTCGTCGTCGGTGAAGAAGGTCTGCGCCACCGGCCCAGGATCGGCGAGTCCCGTGGTCTCGACCAAAATGCCGTCGAACTTGTCCTTGCGCTTCATCAGGCCTTCGATGATGCGGATGAGATCGCCGCGCACGGTGCAGCAGATGCAGCCGTTGTTCATCTCGAACACTTCCTCGTCGGCATTGACCACGAGGTCGTTGTCGATGCCGAGCTCGCCGAATTCGTTCACGATGACGGCGTATTTCTTGCCATGCTGCTCGCTCAGGATGCGGTTGAGCAGCGTGGTCTTGCCGGCGCCGAGATAGCCGGTCAGCACGGTCACGGGGACTTGAGTCTGAGCCATGGAATTCCTCGAGAATTGGCCCCTGAGATAGGGTGGCCAACGCCCTGAGTCCAGTTGCCAGGAAGGCAAGGCTGTCACCTCGAGCGCAGCGCATGCCCTGAGCGAAGCCGAAGGGAGGGACCTTTCCCGCGGCCTAAAGGTCCCTCGGCATGCGGCCTCGGGATGACAGCAAATGGTTGTTTAAGGCCTCTCGCCGCGGATCAGCTTGGGCAGGTCGCCGACCAGCCCCATGGCGTGGCGGACGAAGAAGCGCCGCAGAGGCGGCACGCCGTTGACGGCCGCCAGGCCGATGTCGCGGACCAGCCGAACCGGCTTGATGTCGTTGGAGAACAGGCGATTCAGCAGGTCGGTGGCGGCGACCATGGTGAAATTGTCGGCCCGCCGCCAGCGCGCGTAGCGCTCGAGCGTGTCGGCGGCGCCGATATCGAGGCCGAGGCGCTTGGTGTCTATAAGCACTTCGACCAAGGCCGCGATGTCGCGAACGCCGAGATTGTAGCCTTGGCCGGCGATGGGATGGAGGCCGTGCGCGGCGTCGCCCACCAGCACCAGCCTTGTGTCGATGTAGCGCTCGGCGTGGACCAGGCCGAGCGGAAACCACCAGCGCGGGCCGGTCGGCTCGACATGGCCGAGATGGTCACCGAAGCGGCGGGCGAACTCGGCCTGAAAACGCGGTGGATCGATTTCGAGTAGGCGGCGCGCGAGATCGGCACGCTCGGTCCAGACGATCGACGAGCGATGCTCGTCATTGCTGCCGTCGCGCATCGGCAGGATGGCGAACGGCCCGCCCGGCAGGAACTTTTCCTGGGCGACGCCAAGGTGCGGTCGCTCGTGGCGTGCCACCAGCACGATCGCGATCTGGTGGTAGGACCAGGCGCGTGCACCGATCCCGGCCTCTTCGCGCATGGTGCCGACCCGGCCTTCGGCCGACGCGACCAGCCGTGCTGCCAGACGTCGGCCGCTCTTGAGCGCAAGTTCGGCGCGATCCGCATCGCGCACGGTCTCGATCACTTCATCCGGTGCGATCAACTCGACCTGCGGGCAGGCCGCGAGCCGTCGCAGCATGGCCGCGCGCAGGAAACGGTTTTCGACGATCCATCCCATCGGCTGGGGCTCGCCGCCCCCGGGTGCGGCCTCGCGGTGATCGAAATGCAGGAACAGCGGGCTCGGTCGGCCGTCGTGGCTGGCGTCGGAGATGCGGATGTCGAGGATTGGCTCGGCCTGGTCCGCCAAGTCGGGCCAGATGCCCAGCGCCGCGAACAGGCGCTGACTGGTATAGGCGATGGCGGTGGTGCGCCCGTCGAAGCCTGCGTCGGTGAAGGTGTTCAGAGGCACCCGGTCGATCAACGCCGTGCTGAGCCCGGCTTCGCCAGCGGCGAGGGCCAGCAGGCTGCCGTTCAGGCCGGCGCCCACGACCGCCAGATCGAACCGATCGCTGTCCATGCACCCATAGATGGCAGTCGCCCGAGCCGGCGGCAACCTGTGCGGCCGTCGGGTGTCGCCCGATACCCCGAAAAATGGCCATTTACACTCGATTGGCACGTACATTGCAGCCGTCCGATCAGAAATCGAGCGGCTCGGCCCGGGGGATGACTGCAATGAAAATGGTCATGGCGATCTTCAAGCCTTTCAAGCTAGACGAGGTCCGGGACGCCCTGACGTCGCTCGGCATCCAGGGCCTGACGGTGAGCGAGGTCAAAGGCTTCGGCCGGCAGAAGGGCCAGACCGAGATCTATCGTGGTGCGGAGTACGCGGTGAGCTTCCTGCCCAAGGTCAAGATCGAGGTCGTGATCGACGACGCCATGGTCGAACATGCAGTCGAGGTGATCCGCAAGGCCGCGGGCACCGGCAAGATCGGCGACGGCAAGATCTTCGTCATGTCGATCGAGCAGGCGATCCGCATCCGCACTGGTGAATCCGGCATCGACGCGCTGTAGTCCCGCGAAACCATGAGAGCAACTCGAGACGCGAGGGGAGAACGATGAAACTCAGGTTCAATAGGGCGTTTGGCGGTCTGGCAGGGGCCGCTGCGTTGCTCCTGCCGGCCCTCGCGCTGGCCGCCGACGACAAGCCCAAGCTCGATACCGGCGACACCGCCTGGATGCTGACATCGACGGCATTGGTGCTGATGATGACCATTCCCGGCCTGGCGCTGTTCTACGGCGGCATGGTGCGCAAGAAGAACGTGCTGGCCACGGTGATGCAGAGCTTCGCCATCACCTGCCTGATCTCGATTCTGTGGCTCATCGTGGGTTACAGCCTGGCCTTCACGTCGGGCAGCACGATCATCGGCGGCTTGAGCCGCGTTTTCATGCGCGGCCTTGGTCTCGACAGCGTCAGCGAGCTGGCCAAGACCATTCCCGAGACGGTCTATATGAGCTTCCAGCTCACCTTTGCCATCATCACGCCGGCGCTGATCGCCGGTGCCTTTGCCGAACGCATGAAGTTCTCGGCCATGATGTGGTTCATGGGGCTGTGGTCGCTGGTCGTCTATGCGCCGATCGCCCACTGGGTATGGGGCGGCGGCTTTTTGGGCGACTGGGGCGTGCTCGACTTCGCCGGCGGCACGGTGGTGCACATCAACGCCGGCGTCGCCGGCCTGGTCTGCGCCCTGGTGCTCGGCAAGCGGCGCGGCTTCGGCATCGAGAACATGGCGCCGCACAACCTGGTCTACTCGGTGATCGGCGCCTCGTTGCTGTGGGTCGGCTGGTTCGG
>DATHNU010000788.1:0-4448 GCA_035485695.1 Reyranella sp.
CAGGATGGCGGGCCAGCCGAAGAGCTCGACCAGGGTCAGCGCGAAATAGGCGCCCAGCGTGAAGAACGCGCCATGGGCGAAGTTCACGATGCCCAGCAGGCCGAAGATGATCGACAGCCCGATGGCAATCAGGACGTAAAGGCCGCCCAGCACCAAGCCACTGACGGTCTGCGAGAGGAGGATTTCCAGCATTTTGCCTTTCACTTCCCACAACTCGGATTCCTCTCCCCCGCTAGGGGGAGAGGTTAGGTGAGGGGGCAACGACGTGCGCATCCCCCTCACCCAACCTCTCCCCCTGGCGGGGGAGAGGAGTCCGAATCTGCGGACTCCGCGAAGGGAAACGAGCCTCTACATCTTGCAGCCGATTTCCTCTTGCGTGCCGAACACCTTGTCTAGATCGGCGGGGTTCTCCGGCAGCGTCGCCTTGACGTCGAAGTAGTCGTACTTGTCGGTGATCTTCTCCTTCACCGACACCGCGAGGTTGCGCAGCAGCATCTGGTGATCGAACTTGCGGTAGCTGTAGGACGAGTTGCCGGCCGGCACCTTCCAGGCTTCCAGCGCCTCGATGATCTTGTTGGCGTCGGTCGATTTCGCCGCATCGATCGATTCGAACAGCGAGCGCGCGGTGATCCAGCCCATCCACGCCTTGTCCGCCGCCGGCTTGCCGTATTTCTTGAGGTAAGCCGCGGCGAACGCCTTTTCCTCCGGCGTGTTGTTGGGATTGTAGGCGTCCCACAATTTGGTGAACGTTCCGTTCGCGGCGTCGGGTCCGACGCCCCAGATGTCGGTGTCGCCGATCGCGATCTCGACGAACGGGATCTTGCCCTTCATGCCGAGCTCGTTCCATTGCTTCAGGAAGGTGGTGAGGTCGCCGGCCGACAGGCCGCCCACCACCACATCAGGCTTGGCCTGGCGAATCTTCAGGATGAACGAGCTGAAATCCGCGGTGTTGAGCGGCACCTCGTCGACGCCGACTTCCGTGCCGCCCGCTTCCTTCAGGAGCTCGCGCGAGCTCTTCAGGATGTCCTGGCCGAAGGCGAAGGATGCCGTGATGTGATACCACCGCTTGCCGTACTTCAGGGCATACGGCGCCAGCATCCGGCATTGCACCGCGACCGGCGTATTCAGGCGGAAGGTGTAGCGGTTGCAGTTCTTGCCAGTGATGTCGGTCGCCGCGGCATTGTCGCAGACGAACGGGATTTTCAGCTCCGCCGCCTTGGCTTCCTCGGCCAGCGCGTTGGACGATAGCGCCCCGCCCAGCACGGCGCACACCTTGTTCTCCTGCACCAGCTTCTGCATGTTTTGCGTGGCGCCCTGCGGGCTCGGCTCGTCGAGCCACACGAGCTCGGCCGGCTGGCCCATGATCGTGCCGTTGCGCTGCTCGAGCGCCAGCATCGAGCCGTTCGCCAGGTATTCGGTCTGGCCCGCGATCTGGCCCGTCTTGGCCAGCAACAGGCCGACCTTGAGCGGGTCGGCGGCGCGGGCGACGTGCGGCGCGGCGAACGGCAAGGCGGCGAGGCCCGCGGCGCCCAGCAGGGCCTTGCGGCGCGGAATCAGCAGCTTCGTCCTGATGGTCATGGCGTTTCCCTTTGCGTTTGTTGGTGAATAGTCAGTTAACCCGATGCTGCATGCAATTGAGACCTGTCGGTCGCCGCCGCGCCCTTTCACTGCGCGGTCCGCGACGTGGCGAGCATGCACTTGCGTGGCTTCGTCGGCGTGGCGCGCTCTTCATTCGGCTGGCTCGGTCATGCGATCGCGCAGGACCGCGGCCTTGGCGAACGCGGCATGCAGGCGCTCGACATCGGGCGTGAGGCCGGTGAACAGCCGGAAGGCTTCGACCGCCTGGTGCACGCACATGCCGGCGCCGCCCATCACCCGTGCCCCTTTTGCTCTGGCGGCCTTGAGAAGATCGGTTTCCAGCGGCGTGTAGATGACGTCGGCCACCCAGTGATGGGCCTGGATCGTGCCGGTGGCGACCGGCAGGCCGGGAAAGCCCGTCATCCCGACCGGCGTGGCATTGACCAGGCCGGCCGCCGTCGCCAATGCCGACACGGGGTCGGTCTCGACCCGGCAGCGGTCCAGTCCGAAGTGGGCCGCGAGCGCCGCGGCGAGGCCTGTCGCCTGGGTCGCGTTCTTGTCGCTCACCAGCAGGGTGGCGACGCCCAGATCGCACAGCGCGAAGGCCACCGCCCGGCCGGCGCCACCCGCGCCCACCAGGATGGCCGTCTTGCCGGCGACCGCGTCGCGTCCGAATTTCTCCTCGAAGCTGCGGCGGAAGCCGATCCGGTCGGTGTTGTAGCCCGTGGTCGTGCCGTCGCCGCCGATGGTGACGGTGTTGACCGCGCCGATCTGCCTTGCGTCGGCCGATACCGCATCGAGCAGCGCCGGCACGGCCTCCTTGAACGGATAGGTGACGTTCACGCCGGCAAAGCCCGCCGTCCGGGCCGCGCCCAGCAGGTCTTCGAGGCCGCGTCCCGCCAGCGCGTCGACGTCCATGAGATGGTAGTAGCCGCGCCGGCCCGCGGCGGCGCAGACGTCCGTGAACAGCGCCGGCGACAGCGATTTCTGTATGTTGGCGCCGATCAGGCCCACGAGGATGTCCCGTTGCACTGCGTTCCCTTCCGAGGATCCCTTCCGAGCGTGGCCGTCTGTGCGACCTTTGACCGACGATTGTACGAACTGGTTAGTTTGTCAACGCGCTCACCTTCGTGGTCGGAGGTCAGCGCTTGACGTAGCTCAGAACGATGTCGACGACCTGAGCGCGCCGAGCTGTCAGCGCCTTGGGCGAGGTCATGTCGTGTTTGAAGATGGTCGAGAAGGTGGCGCGGTTGGCGACGTTGAAGACGCACAGTGCGCTGATCGTCATGTGCACCTCGAGCGGGTCGAGGTCGCGCCGGAACACCCCGGCCCGCCGGCCGCGCGCCAGCAGGTCCTTCAGTGCATCGATCACGACGTTGTTCAACCGGCCGATCGTCTTCGAGCGCGCCATATGGATGCCGTCCAGGATGTTCTCGTTCATCACCAGGCGCACGAACTCCGGATGGGCGTTCTGGTAGTCGAAGGTGAAGGCGACCAGGGTGCTGAGCGCCTTTTCGGGCGGCAGACGCTCGAGGTCGAGCGTGGCTTCGGTGCGGCGGATGCTCGAATAGGCTTCCTCGAGCGCGGCGAGGTAGAGCCCCTCCTTGTCGCCGAAATAATAGTAGATCATGCGCTTGCTGGTGCGCGTGCGCGCGGCGATGGCGTCGACCCGCGCGCCGCCATAGCCCTTTCTCGCGAATTCGCGCGTGGCGACTTCGAGAATGTTGCGCTTGGTGCCTGCGGGGTCGTTGACCCGTCGGCGCCCGCCATTTCGGCCGCGCGGCGCTTTCGCCCTCATCCTGGCAAGCCTATCGGCACCACTTCGGCCCACGCCGGCGCGGGCGAACCTCGCCACGTCTTTCCCTTCTCTTGACGGCCCATTCTCTTAGCGGTGCCGACAGGATGTCAGTGCGCGGCGCTCGCCGAGCCCCCTCATGCCACGGCTTCCAGCGGGCGTACCGGCGTGCGGTAACGGCCTTCCTCGTGCCAGCGCCAGTAGGTCTCCCTCAACCGGGTGGAAATCGGGCCCGGCCGGTCGTTGCCCAGGATGCGGCCGCCGACGCGCGAGGCCGGCATGATGCCGCCCGCCGTCGTCGCAACGAAGGCCTCATCGGCATCTTCGAGCAGGTCGCGCGGGATGGGTGCCACCGCAGCCTCGATGCCGAGCTCGGCGCAGATCTCCAGCACTGTGAGCCGCGTGATGCCCTGCAGGCTGCCGCGGTCCGGCGTCAGCACCCGCCCGTCCCTGACGATGAAGATGTTGAAGCCCGGTCCTTCGGTCACATACCCCTGGGCGTCGCAGAGGATGGCCGTGTCGTAGTCGTGGTCATGAGCTTCCAGCAGCCCGCTGGTCAGGTCGTTCCACTGGTAGTTCTTGACGGTCGGGTCGACCGAGGCGTCGGGCACGCGCGGCGTGCTGGCGATCCACAGATGCGCGCCCCTCTCCTGGACGGCCTTGGGGATGACGTCGATCCACGGCAGGGCATAGGCGATCAGGTGGTTGTCGCAATCGGCCGGCCGGCGCGAGCCGGCAATCCTCGGCCGCCCGCGCGAGCAGGCCATCGAGACATAGGCATCGCTTAGCCCGGAAAGCGCCATGCAGCGATGCAGCACGGCCTCCACCGCTTCCCTGTCCTCCGGCGGCCGCAGCCGGCGGCGCTCCATCGCCCGGTGGAACCGGTCCAGGTGATCTTTTAGGCGAAAGAAGCCGCCGCCGAAGACATGGACCACGTCGTAGACCACGTCCGAGCGCGTAAAACCCCAGTCGGTCACCGGGATGGTGGCCTCGGCCATCGGCACGAATCGGCCCTGCACATAGGCAGCGCCGCCGGCAAAGCGTTCGGTCGTGGCAAGCGTCATATCGTTCATGG
>DATHNU010000789.1:0-2591 GCA_035485695.1 Reyranella sp.
GCCCTCGGCATGGACCTGCTGGCTGATCGTCCAGGGATGGACGTTGCCGTCGTGCGGCTGGCCGCCGGTCATGGCCACGGCGTCGTTGTAGAGGATCTTGTAGGTGATGTTGGTGTTGGCGGCGATCGCCTGGCGGATCGCGAGATAGCCCGAATGGAAGTAGGTGCCGTCGCCCAGGTTCTGGAAGACGTGCGGCATGTCGGTAAAATGGCTGGCGCCCACCCAGGTCGCACCCTCGGCGCCCATGTGGGTGAAGGTCTTGGTGTTGCGCTCCATGCCGATGGCAAGCGTATGGCAGCCGATGCCGGCCATCGCCATCGAGCCGTCCGGCACCTTGGTCGAAGAGTTGTGCGGGCAGCCCGAGCAGAAATAGGGCACGCGCGCCATGCCGGATTCGTTGCGCACCTGCCGGCCGGCCCGGCGTTTCAGCGCATCGAAGCGTTCCTTGGTGCGGGCACTGAAACCGTCGAGGCCGAAGCGCGCCACGATTGCCGAAGCGATCTCGAAGGGCGTGAGCTCGCCGTCGGACCTCAGCAGAATCTGGCCGCGCTCGTCGGTCTTGCCGACGATGACGGGGCGGCGGTCGGCCGGCGCGTTGAACAGCGCGTCCTTGAGCTGCTGCTCGATCAGCGCTCGCTTCTCCTCAACCACCAGGATCTCGCGCTTGCCGTGAGCGAAAGCGATGGCCCCCTCGGTCTCGAGCGGCCACACCATGCCGACCTTGTAGATGGCCAGTCCCAAACGCTCCGCCTCGGCGTCGTCGATGCCCAGCTCATCGAGCGCCTGGCGGACATCGAGGTAGGACTTGCCGACGGTCATGATGCCGAAGCGCGCGTCGGGCCGGCCCATCATCAGCCGGTCGAGCCTGTTGGCACGCCAGTAGGCGAGCGCGGCCGGCTGCTTCACCGTGATGACGCGACGTTCCTGGCCCAGCCAATCGTCGGGCCAGCGGATATGCACGCCGTCGGCTGGCAGGACGAAGTCGGTCGGGGTGTGGATTTGGATGCGGTGTGGATCGACGTGGACCGAGGCGGAGGAATCGGCCGTCTCGCTCAGCACCTTGAAGGCGACCCACAGGCCCGAGTAGCGCGACATCGCGAAGGCGTGCAGGCCGAAGTCGAGATATTCCTGCACGCTGGCGGGATGGATCACCGGAATGCCGGCCGCCATGAAGGCTGGCTCGCTCTGGTGGGCCGTCGTCGACGACTTGGCCATGTGGTCGTCGCCGGCCAGCGCCACGATGCCGCCATGCTTGGAGGTGCCGGCGTAGTTGGCGTGCTTTAAAGCGTCGCCCGAACGGTCGACGCCCGGCCCCTTGCCGTACCACATACCGAACACGCCGTCGTAGCGCGCGCCGGGATAGAGGTGGATCTGCTGGGTGCCCCACAGGGCGGTGGCCGCGAGGTCCTCGTTGACGCCAGGCTGGAACTCGATGTGGTTCTGCTTGATGAAGCGCTTGGCCTGCCACAGCGCCTGGTCGAAGCCGCCCAGCGGTGAGCCGCGATAGCCTGAGATGTAGCAGCCGGTGTTGAGGCCGGCGGCGAGGTCGCGCTGGCGCTGCATCATCGGCAGGCGCACCAAGGCCTGCGTGCCGGTCAGGTAGACGCGTCCGCTTTCCAGCAGGTATTTGTCGTCCAGGGTCACCGCGAGCGGCATGGCACCCTCCCTGACACTCATATAGGCACGGTAGCGACAGAATGTTGCCGCGTGCAATCTGGAACGTGCAGCCAGCGCAAAAAGACGCTTTCCCATTGCCGCGGCGTCTCGGCCGGGTGGGCCGTTTCAAGGTTCCGTCCTGGAACGAAACGTTGTAAGCGTGCGGCCCCTTCAGTCTCTGCAACGTGTTTCCAGTTCTCAGCCCTTTCCATGTCAGTCCTCGTCACCGGTGCCGCCGGGTTCATCGGATCGCACGTCGCCCGCGCCCTGCTGGCGCGCGGCGAATCGGTCGTCGGGGTCGACAATTTCAGCGACTACTACGACCCGGTCCTGAAGTTCGCCCGGCTGAAGCCGCTGCGCGACGACAAGGCCTTTACCTTCCTCGAGGCCGACATCTCCGACCGCGAGGCGATGCTGGCGCTGGCCGACCGTCACCGCGACCTTGATCGCGTCGTTCACCTGGCGGCTCAGCCCGGCGTGCGCCATTCGCTGGTCGATCCCTATATCTACGTCCAGACCAACGTGATGGGCCATCTCGTCATGCTGGAGCTAGCCAAGCTCGTGTCCGGGCTAAAACACTTCGTCTATGCCTCTTCCTCGTCGGTCTATGGCGGCAACCGCAAGCTGCCTTTCTCGACGGCCGACCGGGTCGACCATCCGGTTTCGCTCTACGCCGCCACCAAGCGGGCCGACGAGCTTTTGAGCGAAACCTACGCTCATCTGTTCGGCTTGAAGGCGACGGGGCTGCGCTATTTCACGGTCTACGGACCGTGGGGCCGGCCCGACATGTCGCCGCACATCTTCGCCAAGGCGATCCATGAGGGCCGCACCATCGAGCTCAATCATCTGGGCTTCGTGAAGCGTGACTACAGCTACATCGACGACATCGTGGCCGGCACCTTGGCCGTGCTCGACAAGCCCGCCGAGGCGGCCGG
>DATHNU010000790.1:0-3751 GCA_035485695.1 Reyranella sp.
TCGCCGGAAATGAGCTTGTGTTGCATGGCGCGGTCCGTCCTCGGCAAGACGTTTCAGGGCAATGACACTGGCAACACATGGTACGGGCGACGCAGGAGGCGCGCCACGGTAGTTTTCCGCCCAGCGGGGTGTCGTCGTCCATCCGGCAACCTGTCGCCCCGAGCGTAGCCGAGGGGCCTTCTCGCCACCAAAAGCGGCCAATTGTGCAGGCAAGGTCTTTCCACTCCGTCTCCCTGGACTTCACTCAGGCCAGGCGCTGCGCTCGGTTCCGGGCGAGTGCCGCTGGGCGGGCGGGCGCGGTTGGCCGGCCGCATCACACGGGCTACCGTTCCCATCAAGATCAGCCTGCGACCGACGTATCGGAACGCAACGACAGGAGATCGCCATGGGACTGAAAACGCCGCAGCAATATGTCGAAAGCCTGCGCGACGGGCGGGTCACCTACTGGGACGGCGAGCGCATCGACGACATCACCACGCACCCGCGCTTCCAGGTGCCGATCGCGCTGACCGCGGTCGACCATGAATACGATGCGGCGGATTACGGCGCGCTGCGGCGCTATCGCACCGAGACCGGCACCGAGGCGCATCGCATCTACCAAGTGCCGACCAGCGAGGCCGACCTCGCGACCCGCGTCGAGCTCTTGCAGCACACCTCGATCGGCACGGCGGTGTCTGGCGTCTACATGGCGCTGATGAGCGTCAAGGACGACGTCGCCCAGGTCAATCCCGCATGCGCCGCCAACATCGAGCGCATGTATCGCTACTGCCGCGACAACGACCTGCGCGCGGCCGAGGTCATCACCGATCCCAAGGGCGACCGCAAGCGCCGCGCCCACGAGCAGGACGACCCGGATCTCTATGTCAGGATCGTCGACCGCAACGCGGACGGCATCGTCGTGCGCGGCGCCAAGCTGCACATCACCGCGGCGTCGCTGGTCCACGAGCTGGTGGTCATGCCGACCAAGGGCATGCGCCAGGACGAGAAGGACTACGCCGTCTCGTTCTCGATCCCGGTCAACACCAAGGGCGTCAGCATCATCAACCGCAGCTTCGCGCCGGCGGCGCTGAACGAATTCGACTATCCGGCGAGCGCCCATCACAGCATGCCGGAAGGCTTCGTCGTGTTCGACGACGTGCTGGTGCCGTGGGATCGCGTCTTCCTGGCCGGCGAAGTGCAGCTCGCCAGCCGCCTGGCGCAGTCGCTCGGCCTGTGGGAGCGCACCGGCGGCGTGATCGAGGCGGTGCGCCTGTCAGAGCTGTTCGTCGGCCTGGCGCAGCTCGTCTCCGAGCACCAGGGCAAGGAGCGCGACCCGGTGGTGATGAACACCATCGCCGAGCTCATCACCTATGCCGAAATGCTGCGTATGAGCCTCGATTATGCCTGCCGGCACTTCGAGCAGTCGCCCTCCGGCATGGTGTTTCCCAACGTGCTGGCAATCAACGCGGCGAAGTACTTCTATGCCGCCAACTTTCACCAGACCGTGCGCCATCTGCACGATCTCAGCGGCGGGCTGGTGCTGACCCTGCCGATGGAGGCCGACCTGCGCCATCCGGAGGCCGGCAAGTACATCCGCAAATACCTGCACACCAAGCCGGACGTTGATGTCGAGGATCGCATGCGGGTCTACAACCTGATCCGCGACCTCACCGCCGACGCCTATGGCGGCTGGCAGTTCGTGGTGGCGCTGCAGGCCGGCGGCGGCCTGAGCGCGCAACGCATCATGATGAACCGCACCTACGACCTGGCACGCGCCAAGCAACGGGCGCTGGCGGCGGCCGGGGTCAAACCGAAGGAAGCCGCCAAGCGGCAGGCCGCCGAGTAACTCCTGATTTGAAAGGATTATCGTGACCCTGCCGCTCGACGGAGTTCGCGTCATCGAAGTGGGCCAGGCCCTGGCCGGCCCGCTGGCCGGTGTGCTGCTGGCCGACATGGGCGCCGACGTGATCAAGATCGAGAAGCCCGACGGCGGCGACGATGCGCGCATCTGGGGGCCTCCGTTCGGGCCGGACGGCGTGACCTCGCTCTACTTCTACAGCCAGAACCGCAACAAGCGCTCGGTCGCGCTCGACCTCAAGGCGGCCGCCGACGTCGAGAAGCTGAACCGGTTGTGCGAGACCGCCGACATCCTGATCCAGAACCTGCGTCCCGGCGTGGTCGACGAGATCGGCATTGGACCGGAGGCGATGCTGAAGCGCCATCCGCGGCTGATCTACTGCTCGATCTGGGCGTTCGGATACCAGGGGCCGATGCGGCTGAAACCGGGTTTCGATCCGCTGCTGCAGGCCTATGGCGCGATGATGACTGTGACCGGCCGGCCCGAGGATCCGCCGACCTTCTGCGGCGCCTCGATCAACGACAAGGCGACCGGCATGTTCTGCACCATCGGCGCGCTGGCCGCGCTGCGGATGCGCGACAAGACGGGCAAGGGCTGCCTGGTCGACACCTCGCTGTTCGACTCGGCGGTGCACTGGGTCGAGGGATCGGTCAACGCCTACCTGGCCGACGGCACGGTGCCGAAGCGGCACGGCACAGGCGGCGCGGTGATCGTGCCCTACCAGCTTTTCGAGACGGCCGACCGGCCGGTCTGCCTGGCGCCCGGCAACGACCGGCTATGGGCGCGCTGCGCGCAGGTGCTGGGCCATCCCGAATGGGCCACCGATCCGCGCTACGCCAAGAGCGCGGCGAGGGTGCAGAACAAGGACGCGCTGCTTCCCCTGATCGCCGCCGCCATGCGCGGCAGGACGCGTGCCCAATGGCTGGAAGCCTTCGAGAAAGCGGGCGTGCCGTGCAGTCCGGTGAACGACGTCGCCGAGCTGGCCGCGACGCCGCAGCTCGCGGCCGTCGACCTTGTGCATCAACTCCCGGGCGGCGGGCCGAAGGTGGTGGGCTTGCCGATCTCGTTCGACCATCAGCGGCCGCGCTCGGCGCGGTCGTCGCCGAAGCTGGGCGAGCATACGGACGAGGTGCTGGGCCCCCTTCGCAGTGACGTCAGCCGGTAAGTCTGCGCCGACACTTCAGCGGATGGGTGGCGCATACTGCAGGCCGCCCTGGGTCCACAGTCTGTTGATCCCGCGGTCGATCTTGAGCGGGCTGCCCATGCCCAGGTTGCGCTCGAAGGCCTCGCCGTAGTTCCCGACCTGCTTGACGATGGTGTAGACCCACGCCTCGTCGACCCCCAGCGCCTTGCCCATGCCCGGTGTGACGCCCAGGATGCGCTTGATCGAGGGGTTGTCGCTTTTCAGCATCTCGTCGACGTTCTTCGAGGTGATGCCGTATTCCTCGGCCTCGATCATCGCGTATTGCGCCCAGCGCACGATGTCGGCGAACTGGTTGTCGCCATGCCGCACGACGGGCCCCAGGGGCTCCTTGGAGATGATCTCCGGCAGGATCACGTAGTCGTCGGGGTTGGTCGAATTGGCGGCGCGCGTGGCGTAAAGACGGGCCCGGTCACCGGTATAGACGTCGCATCGGCCGGAGAAAAAGGCGCCGCGGATCTGGTCGGTGTCCTCGATGATGACCGGCTTGAACGTCATCTTCATGGCGCGAAAATAGTCGGCGACATTGAGCTCGGTCGTGCTGCCGGATGGTACGCAGATGGTCGCGCCGTTCAGCTCCTTGGCGCTCTTCACGCCGAGCTTCCGGGTCACCATGAAGCCCTGGCCGTCGTAGTAGGTGACGCCGGTGAAATCGAGACCCAGCGCGGTATCGCGCGTCATCGTCCAGGTCGAGTTGTTGGAGAGCATGTCGA
>DATHNU010000791.1:0-2939 GCA_035485695.1 Reyranella sp.
CTTCTGGACGGCGGCCGCTTCTCGATCGCCGCCGCCAAGAGCCAGGCCTCCGAGTTCGCCCAGCGCATCGCCGCCATCTCGCACCAGTCGATGGGTGCCATGGGCTTCACCCACGAGCACATCCTGCACCACTACACGCGCCGGCTCTGGGTGTGGCGCCGCGACTTCGGCAGCGAGACCTTCTGGGGAGAAAAGATCGGCCAGGCCTACGCCAAGGCCGGACCCGAAGCGCTGTGGGGCGCGCTGAGCGCGAGCAAGTACGCGGCGTAGCCTGCGCGGCAACTGCGAGCAGCGCTGGCCTGTCACCCGTTGGTCACAGAGCCGGTGGATTTGCCTTCGCTAACATTGTCCACATCCAACCATCGACGCCAGCAAGTGGAGAGAGCCAATGGGGACTCTTGATACGGCGAACGATGCGTCCGAGCAGCCGGCGAAGAAGACCGGCGCGGTCGCGCGACTGAAGGACTTTCTGCGTCCCTACTTCCTGTGGGCGCGCACCTGCCTGCCGACGCGCGCCGCGGCGCCGTCGTGGGAGCAGTCGTTTCGCGTCCTGCGCCACCATGGTTTTCGCCCGGCCACGGTGTTCGACATCGGCGTGGCCTACGGCACCTACGAGCTCTACCGCGCCTTTCCCGACGCCTTCTATCACCTGATCGATCCGACCCGCGAATCGCTGCACCACATGCGCCAGCTCGCACGCCTGCTGCGCTGCCAGATCCATCCGCTGGCGCTGGGCGATCGCGAGGGCGAGGCGATGATCGAGATCCGGCCGGACATCCAGGCAGCGACCTTGCTGGAGGATGTAACGCCACGCGAAATCCTGCGCCATGACCGCGTGCCGGTCCGTCGCTTCGACTCGCTGATCGGCGAGATCGCCCGGCCGGCGCTCGCCAAGATCGACGTCCAGGGCGCCGAGCTGATGGTGCTCGAGGGCATGACCGGCCGAATGAACAGCATCGACGCTTTCATTGTCGAAACCAGCACCATCGCCAGCGTCAAGGGTGGCGCGGAGGTCCACGACGTCGTGCGCTTCATGCATGACCACGGCTTCGTCGTGGCCGACATTGTCGGCATGACGCGCCGCCCGCTCGATGGCGCCACCGCCCAGCTCGACCTGCTGTTCCTGCCGGAGGAAGACTCGCCCGTGCGCCGCGACCGGCGCTGGGCCGAAGCAGCGTGAGCCGGTCTATCTCATGTTCCTCTCCCCCTTGGGGGAGAGGTTAGGTGAGGGGGTGCCACAGAACCTTCGCTTCAACCCCCCTCACCCAACTTCTCCCCCAAGGGGGAGAGGAGCATGAGCGCGAAGAGGGCAGGTTGCGCGTGGCGCCACGACTTTGGCGGTAAGTCATCGGGCGGGAACCTGGGAACGATACCAGTCCAGGATCTCGGCGCCCGTCCACATCACCACGCCGGTGTGACCGAGGATGTAGTCATAGAGCATCTCGAGGTATTTGATCCGGTGCGGCACGCCGGTGAGGTAGGGGTGGATCGAGATCGCCATCACACGCGGCGCCTTCTCGCCGTCGAGGTAGAGTCGGTCGAACTGATCGCGGCCGCGGCGGAAGATCTCGTCCGAGGGCTGCTGCTGGACGGCGCTGATGACGACGTCGTTGATCTCGACCGTGTAGGGCACGGAGACGATCTCGCCGATCCTTGTCTTCAGGGGAACAGGCTGTTCGTCGAGCACCCAGTCGGCAACATATTCGATGCCGGCTTCGGCCAGCAGGTCGAGCGTCTCATCGGTCTCGGTCAGGCCCGGGCTCTCCCAGCCGCGTGGGGCCTTGCCGGTGAAGTCCTTGATCGCCTTGATGGTGTCGGCGATCGCCGCGCGCTGGTCCTCGACCTTGTGCATGGGCCGCTGGACGTAGCCATGACCCATGAAGTCCCAGCCTGCGTCGCGTGCCGCGGCGCAGGCCTCGGGGTAGAGGCTGCAGGCCGTACCGTTCAGGGCAAAGGTCGCCTTGAGGCCGCGGCTGCCCAGCGTTTCCAGGAAGCGCCAGAAGCCGACGCGCATGCCGTACTCGTGCCAGGCCCAGTTCGGGACGTCGGGCAGCAGCGGCTGTCCCATCGGTGGCGGCAGCACCGTCCGCGGCATGGCGCCGGTCGGACTCCAGTTCTCGATGTTGACGATGGTCCACACGGCGACCCGCGCGCCGCCGGGCAGGCGCAGGCGGGGCCGCTTGTGGATCGGAATGTAGGCGACGCGGTCGCGAACGCTGTTGCCGGGCTCTTTGCTCATCGATCCCCTCCGACGATATGAACGGGATTTTAGGCACAGAGCGAGCCCAGAGCACATTCCGATGAGATGAACGCATCTTTGCTGGGGGCGCGCCACTCCAGTGGCGCGTCATCCTCTGCGGAGCGCGGACCTCCAGGTCCGCTCAGGATCATGATGCGGACCGGGAGGTCCGCGCTCCATCATGAACGGGCGGAGACGACTGCGGTCCGGAAGACCATATGACGCGCCACTGGAGTGGCGCGCGCCCAGCGATGATATACTCCAGGCGGCAAACGGCCCGCACCGGCGGGGCCGGGCGGGCCGTCAGGAGCCGATTGGACCCGTCAGATCACAGCAGGGCGGCGACCGCCTTGACCTCGGTGTAGAGCTCGATCGCCTCGAAGCCCATTTCGCGGCCCCAGCCCGACTGCTTGTACCCGCCGAACGGCAGCGCCACGTCGTTGAAATTGTGGACGTTGATCCACACCGAGCCCGCCTTGAGCTTGCGCGCGAGCTTATGGGCGACGCCGATGTCGCGCGTCCAGATGCTGGCCGCCAGGCCGTACTCGGTGGCGTTGCCCTGGCGGGCGATGCGCTCGAGATCGTCGTCGTTGAACGGCATGGCGCAGACCACCGGTCCGAAGATCTCCTCGCGCACCACCTTCATCTGCGGCGTCGTTTTGGTCAGCACCGTGGGCTGGATGAAATAGCCCTCGTTGCC
>DATHNU010000792.1:0-2832 GCA_035485695.1 Reyranella sp.
AAACATGTACGAGGCGATGCGGCTCGCGTCGTTCAGCTCAAAGGTCCAGGGGCCGGACGTGCAGAACTGGCTCACCACCGAGGAGACGCTGCGCGCGGCCACCGAAGGCAGCGCCCGCGCGCTCGGCCTGGAAAAGCAGATCGGAAAGATCGCGGCCGGCTACAAGGCCGATATCGTGTTCCTCGACCTGCACCACATCAACTGGATCCCGAACAACGATCCGGTGAACGCGCTGGTCCACACCGAGGACGGCACGTCGGTCCATTCCGTCATGATCGGCGGCCGCATGATCGTGCAGGACCACAAGCTGCTCACGGTCGACCTCGCCGCCCTGGCCGCCAAGGCCGAGGAATCGCGTGTCCGCCGGGAGAAGATCACGGCGCCGGCGAAGAAGCTCTACGAGCGACTGGAGAAGGTCGTCGGCACCTTCTGTCCCGGCCTGGCCAAGGCGCCGCTGCACATCCACCGCTACGGCGCGAGCCAGCACTCTCACTAGCTGTGAAACGAGGCGGTCGCATTCATGTTCCTCTCCTGTAGAAGGAGAGGAACATGAGATTCTTCTCGCCGTGGTGGCACGTTGTTGCAACTGTGCAGCATGGCAGCCAAACCCAAGCGTCTTTTCACCATCGTCCGCGGTGGCAAGCTTTTGGACATCGCCAAGCGCAAGGCGGTGCCCGTCGACATCCTGATCAAGGGCGACACTATCGCCGAGATCGGCCGGCCGGGGCTCGCCGCCCCCGCCGGCGCCACCGTGATCGATGCCAAGCACCGGCTGATGCATCCCGGCCTGATCAATGCGCATACCCACAGCCCAGGCAATCTTGCCAAAGGCCTGCACGATCGCTGGTCGCTCGAGCTGCTGCTGACCGCCTCCCAGTGGGCCCACATCGACTACAGCCTCGAGGACAAGTATCTCAGCGCCCAGATCGGCGCGGCCGAGATGGTAATGAAGGGCTGCACCGCGGCCTATGACCTTGCCGCCGAATTTCCCCTGCCTTCGGTCGAGGGCCTGTCGGCGATGGCGCAAGCCTATGAGGATGTCGGCATGCGCTGCATGCTGGCGCCGTTGGTGGCCGACATCTCGTTCTTCGAGGCGATCCCCGGCCTGATGGAGCGCCTGCCACCCCGGCTGCGCACGGAGGTCGAGAGCTTCAAGGGCTCGCCTTGGAAGGCCACCGCCAAGCAGATGCGCCGGGCGCTGCAGAAGTGGCCCTTCAAGATGGTGCATCTCGCCCTGGCGCCGACCATCCCGTTCCATTGCAGCGACGATTTCCTGATCGCCTGCCGCGACCTCGCCAAGGAATACGACGTCGGCATCCAGAGCCATGTCTCCGAGTCCAAGGTCGAGGCCGTGGCGGGTTACCAGATCTACGGCACGTCGCTCACCGCCCACATGGACAAGATGGGCCTGGTCAACGAGCGCTTCACCGTGGCGCACGGCGTGTGGCTCGACGACGACGACATGAAGCGGCTGGGCGACCGCGGCGCGTCGGTCGCGCACAATCCCGGCTCCAACATGCGGCTGGGCAGCGGCATCGCCGACGTGCGCGGCATGCTGGACCACAAGATCAATGTCGGCATCGGCACCGATGGCGCGAACTGCTCGGACAATCAGAACATGTACGAAGCGACTCGGCTCGCCTCGCTGGTCTCGAAGGTTCGCGGGCCGGACTGGCAGCGCTGGCTCGGCACCGAAGAGGCGCTGCTGGCCGCCACCGAAGGCGGCGCCCGCGCCCTCGGCCTGCACAAGCAGATCGGCAAGGTCGCGCCGGGCTACAAGGCCGACATCATCTTTCTCGACTTGCACCACATCAACTGGATCCCGACCAATGATCCGGTGAACGGCGTGGTCCATAGCGAGGATGGCAGCGGCGTGCACTCGGTGATGATCGGCGGCCGCATGATCGTGGAGAACCGAAAGATCCTGACTGTCGACCTGCCGAAGCTCGCGGCCCGGGCCGCCGCCTCAAAGGCCCGGCGCGCGCCCCTCACAGGGCCGGCGAAGAAGCTCTACCTGCAACTGGAGAAAGTCGTCGGCACCTTCTGCCCGGGCTTGGCCAAGGAGCCGCTGCACATCCATCGATACGGCGCGAGCCAGCACGCACATTGAGCGTGTGCCGAGTAGATGGACGCGCTTCTTTGCTGGGGCGCGCGCCACTGCACGCGGAGTAACCTCCGCGCTAAGTGGCGCGTCTTCTCATACTCATTTGGACCGCGCGCCTCTGGCTCGCTCTTGATCATGACGCGCCACTGGAGTGGCGCGCGCCCAGCAATGACATGATTGCTTCTCCGAGCTCGAGCACGTCAGTCACGACCGCATCCGGCTCCTCCGCAGCCGAGCGCGGGCGCTGGCGGCGATGGCGGCCGCCGCGGAACTGGATTGCCGCCATGCCTAGCGCCTTTGCGGGGGCGATATCGTTGTCGATGCGGTCGCCCACCATGATGCAGTCCGACGGCGACACGCCCAGCGCCTCGGTCGCCGCGGTGAACGCGCGCGGATCGGGCTTGCCAAAGCCGGTGACGCTGCTCAGGCCCTCATAGTCGAAAAGATCGCCGATGCCGGCGCGCGCCAGCCGCTCGCGCGCCGCCGCCGGATGGTTGGCGACGATGCCGAGCTTCAGCCCGCGGCCGCGCAGGCGGCGCAACAAGCCGTCGATCTCGGGCCGGAGCTGGAAGACATCGAGGTTGCCGACCATGGCACGCAGGCGCTGGCGGACGCGGTCCGTCGCCTGCGGATCGCCGCCGCACAAGGTCTCGATCATGTGGGCGTAGGCGTCGGACGCGAAGGCCGCTACGGCGGCCTCCGACGCCTCCTCGATCATCGCCGGATCG
>DATHNU010000793.1:0-6807 GCA_035485695.1 Reyranella sp.
AAGGTATAACTGTGCTTCTGCTCGCTCACCTTTCACCGTCCCGCGGGCCATCCGAACTGGATTCGGCGGCAGAATAGGGATGCCCGACGCCCAGCGCAAACCGGCGAATCGGGCCGACAGGGCCTTTTCACGAGGCGTTCTACTCCTTACATATGGGACCAGCGATGTCCGGAACCAGCCCCGATTTCACCGTCCGCCTGCGCGCGGCCGGCTTGCGTCCGACCCGCCAGCGGGTGGCATTGGCGCGCCTGCTGTTCGAGGGCGAGCATCGCCATGTCACGGCGGAAGGTCTGCATGCCGAAGTCCGCGGGACACGCCTGCCGGTTTCGCTGGCAACGGTCTACAACGCTCTCAACCAGTTCCGTGATGCCGGGCTGCTGCGGGAAGTTGTGGTCGCGCCCGGCCGGTCCTATTTCGACACCAATACCGGCCATCACCATCACTTCTTTGTCGAACCGGACGGCGAATTGCACGACTTCCCGTCCGACAAGGTGACCATCGCCGGCCTGCCCGCGCCGCCCAAGGGCACGCGCATGTCCCGCGTCGATGTGATCGTCAGGGTGCGCCGCTAGCGCCTTCCGCTGCGAATCGTTTTCAGTTTTTAGAACTGTTCTAAACTACTTGACGCGACCGCCACTGCTCCCCAATATCCGTTTGCCAGATCGGTCGAGGGGCCGATCGCACCGCATGAAGGGAGAAAGACTCATGGCAGACCTCAAGGGATCCAAGACCGAGGACAATCTGAAGGCAGCATTCGCGGGCGAGAGCCAGGCCAACCGCCGCTATCTCTATTTCGCCCAAAAGGCCGACGTCGAAGGCTACAACGACGTCGCCGCGGTGTTCCGCTCGACCGCCGAGGGCGAGACCGGCCACGCACACGGCCATCTCGAATTCCTCGAAGTGAGCGGCGACCCGGCGACCGGCCTGCCGATCGGCCCGACGGGCTCGAACCTCAAGGCCGCGATCGCGGGCGAGACGCACGAATACACCGACATGTATCCGGGCATGGCGCGCACGGCGCGCGAGGAAGGCTTCGCCGAAGTCGCCGACTGGTTCGAGACGCTGGCCAAGGCGGAGAAGAGCCACGCTGGCCGCTTCCAGAAGGCACTCGATACGATGGCCTGAGCCTCTCAGGCGTTGCGAAGGGGACCCGCGCGGGTCCCCTTTTTCGTCCTACACGGCATCAACGAAACGGCATCGACATGCGCGAAGGCAGCCTGGAAGCCCCTACCCGCCACGCCCTGGATTGGCAGAACCCGTGGTTCTGGGACGAAAAGGCGCTCGACGCGGAGATGGAGCGGATTTTTCACATCTGCCATGGCTGCCGCCGCTGCTTCAATCTGTGCGATTCGTTCCCACGGCTGTTCGACCTGATCGACAATGGCCCGACCGGCGAAGTCGATGGCGTGAAGAAGGAGGACTACGCCCAGGTCGAAGAGGCCTGCACGCTCTGCGACATGTGCTTCATGACCAAGTGTCCCTACGTGCCACCGCACGAATGGGCGGTCGATTTCCCGCATCTCATGCTGCGCCATCGTGCGGTGCAGGCGCGCAAGAACGGAATCGGCTTCGTCGATGGCCAGCTCGCGGATACCGACCGCGCCGGCCGTCTGGGCACCTTCGCCGCCGGCCTCGCCAATTGGGCGACCGATGAAACCAACACGTTGACGCGGCCCGCCATCGAACGGTTTGCCGGTATCCATCATGGCGCCCGCCTGCCGCGCTACGACGGCGAGACGTTCGAAATCCGCGCCGCGCGCGAAGCAGCGCCCGTCAATCAGGCCGCGCCCGCCTTCGGCAAGCGCAAGGCCGTGCTCTACGCCACCTGCTACGTCAACTTCAACAATACCGATATCGGCGCGGCGGCGCGCGCGGTGCTGGCCAAGAACGGCGTCGAGACCGAAGTGGTCTACCCCGCCTGCTGCGGCATGCCCAAGCTCGAGCTGGGCGATATCGAAGCGGTGGCGGCTGCGGCGCGGCAGGTCACGGCGGCGCTGCTGCCGTGGATCGACAAGGGCTACGACGTGATCGCGCTCACGCCGTCCTGCGCCCTCATGCTCAAGTTCGAATGGCCGCTCATCCTGCCCAAGGATCCCGCGGTGGAGCGCCTGTCGCAGGCGACCTTCGACGTCTCGGAGTACGTCGTCGACATCGCCAAGAAGGACGGCTTGGCGCCCGGCCTCGAGCCGATCGAAGGTGGCGTCAGCGTGCACCTTGCCTGCCATGCCCGCGCGCAGAACATGGGTGCCAAGGCGGCCGAGATGCTGCGCCTCGTGCCCAAAACGCGAGTCGCCGTCATCGAGCGCTGCAGCGGCCATGGCGGCATCTGGGGCGCCCGCACCGGGAATTTCGAAATCGCAGTGAAGGTCGGCAAGCCGGCCGCCCAGGCGGCCCTGAAGAACGACACACGCTTCGTGGTGTCCGAATGCCCGCTGGCGGCCGAACATCTCATGCAGGTCATGGAAATGACCGCCGGCGAAAAGAAGCCCGAGCCCTTCCGCGCCCTTCATCCGGTCGAGCTGTTGGCGCGCGCCTACGGATTGATGGAGCGAGAAGCGTGACACCTCGCAAGATCGAGACCTCCGCCATCCTGCCGCTCGCCGAGTATGCGAAGCTGCGCACCGAACGCCGTCGGCAGATTTCCGAGATCAAGAGGAACCGCCGGCTCGAGGTCGGCCCGTTCGCGACGTTCTATTTCGAATCCTACGAGACGATGCTGCATCAGGTGCACGAGATGCTGTTCATCGAAAAGGGTGGCGCGGCTCAGATTCCCGACGAGCTCGCGGCCTACAATCCACTGATCCCCCAGGGCCGCGAACTGGTGGCGACCGTTATGTTCGAGATCGACGATCCGATCCGCCGTGCGCGCGTGTTGGCGACCCTGGGCGGCGTTGAGAACAGGGCATTCCTGAGGATCGGCGCCGACACGATCCGCGGGGTCTCGGAGGAGGACCAGGAACGCACGCGCGAGGATGGCAAGGCGTCGTCGGTGCAGTTCCTGCGCTTTCCGTTCACCGCGCCCGAGATCGCGGCCTTCCGCGGCGGCGCCGGCGACGTCGTCGTAGGCTTCGACCATCCCAACTACGGCCACATGGCGGTGATGCCGCAGGCTGTCCGCCAGGCGCTCGCGCGCGACTTCGCCTGAGGTTTCAGCGCCCGCGCGAACCGGACGGGTTATAGGTGATGGGCAACACCAGGATCACCGGATCGCCGGGCATCTCGCTTGGCAGTGGCGGAAAAGGGCCTGCCTTGCGGATAGTCTCGACTTCCGCGGCATCGATGGCCGGCCAGCCACTCGACGTGCGGACACCGACATCGAGCACCTGGCCCGTGCGCGCCACGGTCACCCGCATGACGACGCGGCCGCCCTGGTTGCTGGCCAATGCGCTGGTCGGATAGACGCGATACTGCGCGATCTGGCGCGCGACCCGCGAGAGATAATCGTTGCGCTGTCGTCCCCGGCCGATCAGCACGTCTCCCGGATCGGGTCCGGGCATTGGCGAAGGCATGGTCGCGGGCATATCGGCCGGCGGCCGCTGCGGCGCCGGCGGGGCGGGGCGCGGTGACAACGGTTGCGTGTGCTGCATCGGCCGGGGCGGCGGGCGCACCACGGGCGGCTTCGCGAAATCGCGTGAGGAGGGCGCCGGCAGCGGCTCGGGCACCGGTGGCACGGAGAACTCGAAGAGCGGCAGCGTCGGCACCTGTTCCGGCTCGGGCTTCGCGTCGGACGGCGGTGTGGGCTGGGGGGGCGCCGTCGACGGCAGCGGCGGCGCGAGGGCCTGCTGTTGGCGCTCTTCGCGTTGCGGTTCCGTCGAGGGCTGGGGGCTCGCAGCCGCGGACTCCGCCGGCGGACCGGATTTCTCGGGCATCTGCAGCCCGACATTCGACGGCGAGCTGTCGAACATCACCATGATCGGCTGGTCTTCAGGCTCGGTGACCCGCAGCGGTGCAATCCACCAGATCGCCACGCCGATCAGGACATGCAGCAGGACTGCCAGCGCCAGCGCGGTGGGCGGCATGTGCTGCAATCGCGGCGGTGCGAGACTGATTTCGTAGGTCACGGCGATCCCGTTCTACGGGCGGTCCGGGTCGGCGGCTAGTCGATCGCCTGCAGCAGCCGACTATTGATTGCGCCGATAGTTGAACGGCACGACGAATGTGTGCCGATCGCCCAGCACATCATTCGGCAACGGCGCGTAGGGGGCCTCGGCGCGGATGACTTCGAGCACCGCATTGTCGAGCGTCTTGGAGCCGCTCGATCTGCTGATGGCGGCGTCGAGCAACCGGCCATCGCGGGCGATCGTGAGCAGCGTCACGACGAGCCCTTCGTCGCTGTTTTCGCGCGCATAGTAGCGATGCGAAGCGACCTTCCGGACGACGTTCCAGACATAGTCTTCCTGCGCCTTGCGCTGCCCATAGGTGTCCGCGGGATTGACGAACGCGGAGGAGGGCGCCTGGCGCGACGCCTGTTGCGGTTCAGCCGGCGAACGTTGCTGCGGAAGGTGGGAAAGCGGTGACGATGGCAGCTGCTGGCGCACGGCGGGTGGAAGCTGCTGCGGCGCCGCGTGCGCCTGCGGCGCTGGTTGCGGCTGCGCCTGCGGTTTGGGTGGCGGCGGTGGCGGCGGCGGGGGTGCTGGCCGCGGAATTTCGCGCGAGGTCAGCGGCGCCGGTGGCGGCTCGAGCGGCGGCAAGGCCTTCTCGAGCGTCGGCGGTGGCGGCTGTGGGGCGGGCGGTTGCGGCTGGGGGGCCAGTGCGGCCTGCTGTTGCTCCTCCTTGGGCGGTTCCGGCTTGGCTTCCTGGGGCGGCTCCGATTTCGGCTTGTCTTTCGGGGGTTCGGCTTTCGCCGTCTCCTGGGCCGCCTCGGGCTTCACGATCTGTTTCGTCGGCTGGTCGGTCGCGGCTTCCTTCGGCGGTTCGGGCTTCGGGTCGGGCACCGTTGTCGTCTCGGTCGTCGGCCCCTGCTTGGCCGAGCTGGTGTCCGGCGCCTTGAGCGCCGCGCGCGGATCCATCGTCGTGCCGATCGGCGCGCTCAGCCCCATCCGGGGCGCCGGTGCTTGCAGCTCCGGCTTCGGCGGGGGTGGTGGTGTGGCCTGGGTGGTCGGCGGTATCGGTGCCGCCTGGGGCATCGGGGTAGGCGGCGATGGAGGCGGTGGTGGTGGGACCTCCTGTTCCATCGTGACCTCGATGGGGTCGGGGGTCTCATCGACATGATGCAGCGGGGAGACCCACCAGAAAGCCAGCGCGACCGCGACATGCAACAGCGTCGCCAACGCCACGCCGGAGGGCGACATATGGTCGAAGCGCGAGTAGGTAAGACTTAGGTCGTGGGCCACGTTGCCCCCGTTTTACGATCCAACCGCCGCGGCGGCTAGTTGATCGGCTCGGATTTGTAGACGCCCCACATGCCGGTGCGCTCGATCCAGCCGGTCACCCCGGAAACCCTGACCCGGCACCAATCGCCGGCGCAGGAGCGGATTTCGCCCATGACCTCCGGCTCCAGCTTGGCCACCACTTCGGCCGAGGTCGCCGGGGTTTTGTGCAGGCTGGCTGCTTTCGCCGGGATAATAAAGCTGCGCTTGCCGGTCAACAGGCTCTGGTGAACCCAGCCGCTGGCCCCCTGCCAATCGCGGATTTTGCGCCAATTCTCGTATTCTGCGACGATTTCGACTGGCATGGCCTTGCGCTTGAACACCCAGTCGACGGGGTAGCGCGCGCCGGGGCCGGTTCGGACATTGACTTCGTCCGACCGCAGCGAGGCAAAGCGTGGAATGGGCAACCCCGACCCTTTGCGCTGGGTAGCCACCGACTTGTCGGGCGCGGCGTGCGCGCTGCCGCCGATAAAGGACAGCGCCGGCAGGCAAAGCGCCGTCAAAGCGGCAAAGAGGACGCAAAGCGAGAGGGACCGTCGGATTCCCATTGCCATCTTTATACCTTAAATCTTCATGTTGATCGACAAGTACTTGAAAAAGCGCGCTTTTCCGTCGCGTTAACCGTCTGGGGCCGTTGCTGGACAAGGCGCTTGGGGAATTGGTAATCGGACTCGTCCCTCGACGCGCCAGCCGGTCCCCATCACACATGCCGTCCAGTTCCAAGAAAAAGCCGCTGGTGATCGTCACCCGGAAGCTGCCCGACGCGATCGAAACGCGGCTTATGGAGCTGTTCGACACGAGGCTGAACGCCGTCGACAAGCCGCTCAGCGCCGCAGAACTCGTTGAGGCCATGAAAGCGGCCGACGTGCTGGTCCCCACCGTGACGGACCGCATCGACAGCCGCGTGCTGTCGCAGGCCGGGCCGCGGCTGAAGCTGATCGCCTCGTTCGGCACCGGCGTCGACCATATCGACCTCGACACGGCCCGCCAGCGCGGCATCACTGTCACCAACACGCCGGGCGTGCTGACAGAGGATACCGCCGACATGTCGATGGCGTTGGTCCTGGCGACGGCGCGGCGCATGGGCGAGGGCGAGCGTGTCGTGCGCGAAGGCAAATGGACCGGCTGGAGTCCGACCGCGATGCTGGGCGCCCGCCTCCTGGGCAAGCGCATGGGCATTGTCGGCATGGGGCGGATCGGCCAGGCGCTGGCGCGCCGCGCGCGCGGCTTCGGCCTCGCCATCCATTATCACAACCGCAAGCGCGTTCATGCCGAGATCGAGCGTGAGCTCGAGGCCACCTACTGGGAAAGCCTCGACCAGCTGTTGGCGCGCATGGACATCGTGTCGGTGAATTGCCCGCACACGCCCGCGACCTTCCATCTCCTGTCGGCTCGCCGTCTCAAGCTGATGAAGCCCTCGGCCATCATCGTGAACACG
>DATHNU010000794.1:0-4867 GCA_035485695.1 Reyranella sp.
CCGGCGTGCCGAACACCGAGACGTAGTAGCGGCCGGGATCTCGGAAGCTGCCCTGCTGCTCGCGCAGCACGCCTTCGACGAGACGCACGCCGTCGAGAAGTTTCAGGCCTTGTTCGTTCAGCACGGTGGCGAACAGCGCCCGCGCCGCCTCGGCCTGGGCCGGCGACATCTCGCCCAGGGTGAGGCCCGAGCGGCTGCGCGGGATGTAATGCCAGTCCAGCCGATTGCCGGACTCGAAGGCGATCAGCGCCTTGCGGCGTTGACCGTCGTCGAGCAGGCCGAGAAAGCGGTTGGCGGCATCGGCGATACGCTGGGCAGCGTCGACGGTCTGCGCACTGGCGCCACCGAACGGCAGGAACGTGGCGGCGGCCAGGATGAGCCGTCGCCGCGGCGGACCTTGCGGGTGACCCCCGGGGTGCTCGTGCTCGCTATCGTCCGGATGCCAGCCGTCGTGCGGCATGGCGTCCGCTCAGCTCGAGGTGCGTGGGTACTTCAGCGAGC
The DNA here is from genome assembly GCA_035485695.1 of Reyranella sp. Classification (GTDB taxonomy): domain Bacteria; phylum Pseudomonadota; class Alphaproteobacteria; order Reyranellales; family Reyranellaceae; genus Reyranella. The sequence goes on from DATHNU010000794.1 coordinate 502, forward strand.
AGCCATAGGGACGGGTCGAGGAGTCACTGACCGACTTGCCAGCCAGCACTTCATCGAGACCGACCCGCACATATTGCTTGGCCTTGGCGATGTCGGCGATATCGGCCGACGGGATCGAATCGATGCCGCCTTTGTAGACCAGGGTGCCTGTCTTATCGATGATGTACATGTGCGGCGTCACCGTGGCGCCGTAGGCGCGCGCGATCTTGCTTTGCGGGTCGAGCAGCACGGCAGCCGGCGCGGCGTCGCGGCTCTTGGTGAGCTCGTTGGCCTGCGCCGCCGTCACATAGCCCTCCTGGCCAGTCGCCGACGACGCGGAGGTCAGCCAGACCACGCCCTTGGCGGCGGCCTCGCGCTGCTGGGTCTGCATGTTCCTGGAGTTGTAGTGCTTGCGCACGTAAGGGCAGTCCTGATTTGTCGTCTCGATCACCACGACCTTGCCCTTGAGGTCGGCCAGCGACCAGCTCTTGCCGTTGCTGTCGACGGCGGTGAAAAGCGGCGCCGGCTTGCCGAGATCGGGGCTGGCGGCGAGGGATATCGCCGGCATCAGCGCGACGGCAGCGCCGCCCAGCATCAACGAACGACGGGGGACAACGATGTTCGACATGCTTGCCTCCTAACGCTTGGCCTGCTGGATCGACGACAGCTCGGAAAGGATCAACGATTCGGTGAGCACCTGCGGCAGGATCTTGGGTCGCTCCGCACCTGGCGCCCAGAAAAGATAGAGCGGAACGCCGGCGCGGCCCAGTTCCTTCAACGAAGATGTGATCTCGGGATCGCGATTGGTCCAGTCGCCCTTGAGTTTCACGACGCCCGCCTGTTCAAAGGCGCGGCGGACGGCAGGAGTCTCCAGCGCGACGCGCTCGTTCACCAGGCAAGTAATGCACCAGGCGGCGGTGAAATCGACGAACACCGGCTTGCCGGCGGCGACGGCCTGATTGAGACGCTCGCGCGAATAGCGCTCCCAGCCGTCGAAATTGACACCGGCGGCCGGACCACCGGATGCCGACGCCGCGGTGGCCGGACTGTCCTCGAGCTTGAGGGCCGCGCCAAACGCCAGCAGCACCGCGGCCGCCGCCAGTCCGCGGCGCAGCCACGTCGCGAGCGAGGCGCCGCTGCCGATGCGCAGCAGCCAGATGGCGAAGGCGATCAGGATCATGCCGCCCAGTGCGTAGATCACGCCGTCGGCGCCGGCCTGCTGGGTCAGCACCCAGATCATCCACACGGCGGAGGCATACATCGGGAAGGCGAGGAACTGGCGCAGCCGGTCCATCCAGGGACCCGGCCGCGGCATCAGACGCTGCAGCGCCGGCGTCGTGGTGAGCACCAGATAGGGCAAGGCGAGGCCCAGCCCCAGCGCCAGCAGCACGGCAATGGTCTGCGGCGCAGGCTGGCTCAAGGCAAAGCCCAACGCGGCGGCCATGAAGGGCACGGTGCAGGGCGTGGCGACGATGACCGCCAGCACGCCGGTGAAGAAGGCGCCGGTCGCGCCGCCGCGCGCCGCCAGACCTTGGCCCACTCCGGCGAAGCGCCCGCCGATCTCGAACACGCCGGAGAGGTTCAGGCCGACGACGAAGAAAAGATAGGCGATCAACAGCGAGAAGACCGGCGACTGGAACTGGAAGCCCCAGCTCACCTCGCCGACACTGGCGCGGATCGCGATGACGATGGCCGCCATCGCGGCGAAGGAGACCAGCACGCCTGCGGTGTAGGCGAGGCCGTCGCGCCGCATCGCGCCGCGCTCGTGGCCGGCCAGGCGCACGAAGCCGGCGGCTTTCATGGCGAGCACCGGGAAGACGCACGGCATCAGGTTCAGGATCAGCCCGCCCAGCAGGGCGAACAGCAGGGCCTGGACGAGCGAGAGCGGCTCGTTGCCTTCGGCGGCGGCGAGCGAAGAGGACGGCACGAATGCCGGATCGAGCCTGGCCGACACGTCGAAGGCCTGCCTGATCTCGCCATCCGCCGTCTTCTCGGTCAGCACCAAGGTGCCGGCCAGCCACTCGGGCAGCACCGCCTTGGCGTCGCCTCGCTTGAGCGGGATGTGGATGCCGTCGGCGCCGATGCTGGCGGTCTGCCGCGCCATGCTGGCGATCGGCCCCCATTCGGCCGGAAAGAAGTAGATGTTGCGCACCATGTCGGGCTTCAGGCCCTTGGCCTCGACGATCAGTGCGGGATCGCCGGACTTGGCCACGCCATAGCGCGCGGGCCACGGGCTTTCGGTGGGCACGCTCCGGCGCGCCTTGTCGAAGATCGCGCGCGTGGCGGGCGGCGTCGGCGTCGCGGCGGCCGCGATCGGCAGGCTGAGCTCGAACTTGCCGTCCTCGGGGATGCAGACATCCTCGCACACCAGCCAGTTGGCCTCGGCCGCGAGCTTGAGCGAACCGCCGCTGAGACTGGCCGGCGGCGTGATGCGCACCAGCAGCATCGCCTCGTTCTGGAAGCCGTAGTTGATGACGCCGCCGATGTCGTAGAGGTTCGGCGTGGGCCAAACGATGGGGTCAGCCTTCACGCCCTCCGGCAGGGTCCATTTGATCTCGGTTGGCAGCCCCGATTCGCCCGGGTTCTTCCAGTAGGTGTGCCACTTCGGCCGAATGGTCTGGCGCAACCCGACCCAGAACGGCTCGCCCGGCTTCACCGCCGCAACGTCGGCCAAAAGTTCGGCGCGCACATTGTCGGTCTGCACGACAGACTGCGCTGGCGCGGGCGTCTGGCCGAAGGCCGGGCCGGCGGCGAGCAACGCCAACAGGAGGGCAAGCAGACGATTCATCGGGCCCTAGTAAGTGACCCTGTGCCTCTGCTGTTGCAAGGCAATCCGGATCACCGCGGCGTGATATTTTGCCCTGTCGATGGGCACAGTCTAAGGTCTTGGCGTCATTGGGGAAATCATGTTGCGGCTCGATGAACGGCGCCTCCTGGGCGCCCTGGATGAACTGGCCGGAATCGGCGCCATCGAGGGCGGCGGCTGCGCGCGGCTGGCCCTCACCGATGACGATCGGATCGGTCGCGACCTGGTCGTGGGCTGGATGAAGGCGCTGCACCTCGATGTTCGCATCGACGCCATCGGCAACGTGATCGGCCTGCGCGCCGGCCGGGAGAACCTGCCGCCGGTCATGACCGGCAGCCACATCGACACGGTACGTACCGGCGGCCGCTACGACGGCAATTACGGCGTGCTGGCCGGTCTGGAAGTCGTGCGGGCCCTGAACGACGCCAAGGCGACGACGCGCCGGCCGATCGCGGTGGCATTCTTCACCAACGAAGAAGGCGCGCGCTTCCAGCCCGACATGCTGGGCAGCCTGGTCTATGCTGGCGGGCTGGGGCTGAACGAGGCCTACGCCGCTTCCGACAAGGACGGCCGCTCGGTCGGCGACGAGCTGCGCCGCATCGGCTATCTCGGATCCGCCAGGCCCGGCGCGCTTCGGCCACACGCCTTTGTCGAACTGCACATCGAGCAGGGGCCGATCCTCGACGAAGAGAAAGTGCAGATCGGCGTCGTCGAAAGTGTGCAGGGAATCTCGTGGACCGAATACAGCGTCACCGGCGTCTCCAACCACGCCGGCACCACGCCGATGCGGCTCAGGCGCGATGCGGGTTACCTGGCGGCGGCGGTCAACGTCTTCGCGCGCAAGCTCGCCTGGGAGATGGGTGGTCATCAGGTGGCGACGGTAGGCGCGTTGTCGCTGCGGCCCAATCTCATCAATGTCGTGCCCAACCACGCGACCTTCACCGTCGATCTGCGCAATACCGACGAGGCCAGGCTGAAGGAAGCCGAGGCGCGCGTCGCCGTCCACATCGCCGAAGTTGCGAGACAAGAGCGGGTCGAGGTCGCGGCCAAGGTTCTGGCCCGCTTCGAACCGGTGATCTTCGATGCCGCCTTGGTCGATCGCGTGGAGCATCACGCCAGGGCGCTGTCGCTCAGCACGCGGCGCATGCCCTCTGGCGCGGGGCACGATGCGCAGATGATGCAGCGCATCTGTCCGACGGCGATGATCTTCGTCCCTTCGGTCGCGGGGCTCAGTCACAACGTCAAGGAACACACCGAGGCGGCCGATCTCGCCGCCGGCGCGCAAGTGCTGCTCAACCTGATGGTCGAGCTTGCAGAAGCCGCGTGATGTTGAGCTCAGAGGATCGCGCGGAAGATCAGTTCGCCTCTGGTGCTGGTGCCGACGATTTTCCAGCCGGCGGCTCGATAGAATCGCTCCGCGCGGGTGCCGGCATCGGTCGTGAGCATGGCGGTGCGATGTCCGGCGCGGCGAAGTGTCTCGCAGGCGGCTTCAAAAAGGGCGCGGCCGATGCCGCGACGCTCGCAGGCCGGATCGACAAAGAGCGCCCAGATCGTGCCGTCGCGCGTGTCGCCGGCGGAGAA